>NZ_BDSM01000056.1:0-637 GCF_003112475.1 Microcystis sp. 0824
ACAATCTAAAACTGGCTCTTAAAGGGGCAACACTGTCCATGAATGAAGGCATTCCCAATCATTTTGAAGTGATTAGAAGTCTTCCTCATGGTCATGTAATGGCTATTTTAGAGACGATTAAAAAATTGGGTTTAGATAAAATAATCAGTGAAAAATCCTCACGAATCAGAAACTTAGTGGTGGCGATGATTGTGGCAAGAATCATCAATCCTAAATCGAAACTAGCCACAGCGAGAGGGTTTAATAGTGAGACTGGCAGTCAGAGTTTAGGACAATTGTTAGACTTAGAAAAAGCCGATGAAGAGGAATTATATAACGCCTTAGATTGGTTATTAGAAAAACAAGAGAAAATTGAGAAACACCTAGCACTTAAACACTTAGAATCAGGCACATTAGTCTTGTATGATGTCACTTCTACTTACCTAGAAGGCAATGGTTGTGAACTGGAAAAATATAGTTATAATCGAGATAAAAAGAAAGGGGAAACTCAGATAGTTTTTGGTTTGTTATGTTCAGCTAAGGGTTGTCCGATAGCATTAGAAGTATTTGAAGGAAACACCTCAGAAGGTGCTACTTTAAGCGGACAAATTGAGAAAGTCAGAAAGGGTTGGGGGATTGAGAATGTTGTCTGGGTAAG
>NZ_BDSM01000057.1:0-1068 GCF_003112475.1 Microcystis sp. 0824
GTCGGGGCGTACTAGGGTATGTCTGACTATTGGTGTCCAGTTATGTTTCCATAAGTGAAGACCATCTTTGGTTTTAAATAGCCAAGATTCTTGTCTTTCTTTCCCATTGCTGAGTTTAACTGTACCCGGTCTGAAATAGTTTCTCAGCTTTTTGTAGCTCGCTTTACCGCATCTTGTTACTGTCCATGCCCTTAACATTAACCAGATTGTGTAGTCTAGTTTATTGAAGGTATCTGTGGATACTACTCCTGAATAGTAGTTTGCCCAACCTCTAATGACTGGGTTTAGGTGACTAATCAGGGCTGATTGAGGTGCTGTTTTGTGTTTTTTGATTACACCTTTAATCGCTTCTGTGTGGGCTTTAACTGCTTTTTGGCTGGGTTTTATGTGGGTTTTGTGACCAATTAATCGGCCTCCTTTCCCTCCTGTTTTCCCAGATTTGTGTTTTCCTACTGGATATTGCCTGATATTGAATCCTAGAAAGTCAAAACCGGGTTCTTCCGTTTTCCCATTATATCCAATGGGTTTGAGTGTATGACACACTTTGGTCTTTTCTGGTTTGAGTTCTAATCCAATAGGTTTTAACCATTCGGAAATGGCAGTCTTGCACTGTTCAATGATTTCGAGTGATGGGGAAATCACTACAAAGTCATCGGCGTATCTTATGAGAACAGCTTGATTGGTATATTTCTTTTTGGGAAATAACGTTTCAATTAGTCTCGCCATTCCATCCAGTGCGATGTTAGCGAGTAGTGGACTTATTACCCCTCCTTGAGGTGTCCCTGTTTCTGTTTCTTCAAATACGCCGTTATCCAAAACTCCTGCTTTGAGCCATTGTTTTATGTCTCTTTTCAGGGAACTTGGACAATGAATTTTGGACAGTAAAAAGTTGTGATTAATTCGGTCAAAACACTTGGCAATATCGGCATCTAATACAAAGTAGCTACCTTGATTAATGGTGATGTATATCCTTGATATTGCGTCATGGGCAGACCTTCCCGGTCGGAAACCATAGCTGGTTCCTTCCATTTTTGATTCCCATTCTGGTTCAAGTGCCGATTTAATCAA
>NZ_BDSM01000058.1:0-476 GCF_003112475.1 Microcystis sp. 0824
CTTGATTTAACAGGTTTAAATCCGTAGGATAACTAATATCTGCGGGCGCACAACTGGCATCTAAAATTAATTTACCTCGATTTTCGGGTTGACTTTGGGTTTCACTTTCTAACTTTTTTGTGGTGTTTTCTTCTTCTTTTATTTCCCTCGGATTTTTGACCATAAAGCGATTCACTTTATTAATTAGTTCCCGAGTGATTCTTTCTCGAAAGTGAACCAACATTGACGCTTCAAACCGGGGTTTATTGCTGTAGGATGAAAACCCCAAGAAGTATTGTAAATAAGGATTTTCCTTGATTTGTTCTACCGTTTCTCTATCGCTTGTTCCTAATTTTTCTTTAATAATTAATGCGGACATTGCTATCCTAAATGTTTTGGCGGGTGCGCCCATTTCTTCTGAAAAAAGTGATGCGTATTCCGCTTCAAATTCTGACCAGGGAATGAGGTTGGCCATAATTACCCAACGATTATCTTGG
>NZ_BDSM01000059.1:0-741 GCF_003112475.1 Microcystis sp. 0824
GTCAGTATTACCACTGCTATTAATATAGGCACTAAAAGAACCACTCCAAGCACCACCACTTTGGTAGATACTGCTATTCATTCCTGCTGGATAGGTGGTTGTCCCCGCGTAGGTGTTACTGGAGTAGTTGACAATTAATAGGTCATTTCCATCCCCACCATTGACGTTATCTTGTCCTCGTCCCCCGTTAATCGTGTCATTTCCCTCTCCGGTAGCAATGGTTTCATTAAAACTCCCCGTAAAGCTAATACTATCATTACCGGTTCCAGTGGTCAGGTTATTGAACCGTTCAACATTTTTGACCACATTGCCATTACTTTCAGTGAAGGTTCCCCCACTGTTATCAATGGTTAAATTGGTGGTAAAACTGCTAAGGTCTAAAGTGCCGATGGTGTCTGTACCTGTTCCCCCATCAATGTTAAATACTCCATAACCCCCTCGGTCAAAGTAGTCATTAGCATTAGTCCCAGTAATTTGAAACCTTTCTATATTAGAGAAGTCAACGTAGTCAGTATTACCACTGCTATTAATATAGGCACTAAAAGAACCACTCCAAGCACCACCACTTTGGTAGATACTGCTATTCATTCCTGCTGGATAGGTGGTTGTCCCCGCGTAGGTGTTACTGGAGTAGTTGACAATTAATAGGTCATTTCCATCCCCACCATTGACGTTATCTTGTCCTCGTCCCCCGTTAATCGTGTCATTTCCCTCTCCGGTAGCAATGGTTTCATTAAAACT
>NZ_BDSM01000060.1:0-698 GCF_003112475.1 Microcystis sp. 0824
CGGAAAGTGTTGGAACCTTCACCGTCTTCAAACAGGGTATTTTCTACGGTCGCTCCGTGAATAGCACAGAGAAGCGCACCACCGAGGATCCCGGCTACACCCATCATGTGGAAGGGGTTCAGGGTCCAGTTGTGGAAGCCTTGGAAGAAAAGAATGAAACGGAAGATACCAGCCACGCCGAAGCTAGGGGCAAAGAACCAGCTAGACTGACCGAGGGGGTACATCAGGAAGACACTGACGAACACCGCAATCGGGCCAGAGAAGGCGAGGGCGTTGTAGGGACGAATGCCGACTAAACGGGCGATTTCAAACTGACGTAGCATGAAGCCAATCAGGCCGAAAGCACCGTGCAGGGCGACAAAGGGCCATAAACCGCCGATTTGACACCAACGGGTGAAGTTACCTTGGGCTTCCGGGCCCCAGAGAAAGAGGATGGAGTGGCCGAAGGCATCGGCGGGGGTGGAGACGGCTACAGTCAGGAAGTTGCCGCCTTCCAGGTAGGAACTGGCTAACCCGTGGGTGTACCAGGAGGTGACGAAGGTGGTGCCGGTTAACCATCCACCTAGGGCCATGAAGGCGCAGGGGAAGAGTAGTAAACCAGACCAACCGATGAAGACGAAACGGTCTCTTTTGAGCCAGTCATCGAGAGCATCAAACAGCCCTCTTTCTGGGGCGCGTCCGACAGCAATGGTCATGGG
>NZ_BDSM01000061.1:0-960 GCF_003112475.1 Microcystis sp. 0824
GATATTACTATCTTCCCATCAACTCCTGCTGTTTTCTTTCCTTGATTATCTTGGGTTACTTTGCGAACTGCTAATAGACGAGCGTAGTACGATTTCACCAATAGACGTTGCAACCTTCTAACCTTTGCATCCTGTCCCGATTTAGCCGCTTGGTATATCCTCTTTTGGAGCTTGAAAACGTATCTTTGGATTTTCCCCCAATTGATAGCTTTCCATACATTCGTAGTCTTAGTGGTTTTCGGTTTCCCGAATCCTTTACCTTCTCTCGATTTCGTCATATAGACTCCTACTAGACTCTATCCTTACAATCAAACCGTAACCTGTTAGCATATCTTGACTATTACCGTCAAGCGTTGGCTTTTGGTTACATCTCATACCCTTAAAGGCTTGCGCTTACACTTATCACTACTGGGTATTTCGACCTGTACCCAGAGCCTAAAAGGGCTTATCACGTTCTGTTTATATGGGCGTTCCATCTTTAGATTTGTCTTTTCCACCGGGGTACTTTTAAAGGTCTGTGTAAGTGATTTATGGAGTTCCTTACTTTTCCCTTTGTTCTTTTGAACGCAGTGTGTAAACCTATTTCACTACTTAGCTTTTACGATGGTTCAGGTCAGACATTCGGTTCACACCTAATCATGGATGGTTGGCAGTGGTCTCGGTTCTGGTGTTAGGTTACACCTCGGAGCCTTCCGTTCCCCGCTTCAGTCCCAGAGTTGTGATTTCTGAATCTGGGGGTGGCTATCGCCGTTACTCTCACCTTGTAAAGATTTATTACAAGTGTATTGACCTTGAGTCCCCTTGCCTGATTTGGTATCGGGTGATACTAAACGTTGGGACATATAAACAGTTATAAGGTTGGTCAGGGTTGACCTCTTAGATTCAGTCGGGGGACTGAAGACCTTACTAGGCGGTTATTTCAGGCATTTCAGCCCTATTTCATGCCTAAACGTTTCGCAC
>NZ_BDSM01000062.1:0-1336 GCF_003112475.1 Microcystis sp. 0824
ACCCCATTATTTCCTTTGCCAGCAATGGTTCCCGAAACATGGGTTCCGTGACCATTAACATCACTGGGGTTATTGTCGTTGTAGGCAAAGTCCCAACCGCGAATGTCATCAATGTAGCCATTGCCATCGTTGTCAATGCCATCTCCGGCAATTTCCCCCGGGTTTGTCCAGATGTTGCCAACTAGGTCTTGGTGATTGTAGTCAACCCCCGTATCAATAACCCCAATCACTAAATTAGGATTGCCTTTTTGAATATCCCAGGCTTCAGGGGCATCAATATCGGCATCGGGAGTACCGCCACTTTGTCCGGTGTTATGCAATCCCCAAAGTTGATTAAAACTGGGGTCATTGGGGAATGTCGCCTGGGTACTAATTGTACCCAGCGTCCGAATATAGTCAGGTTCAATGTATTCAAAAATCGGATGGGAGCCATATTGTGCCAGAATCTTCTCCACAGAGAGCGACCCGGATAACTTCCAAACCTGCGCCCCCGTCAGTTTAATCGTCTGGGTGCTGACAGCACCAAAGAGGGACTTAAACTGAGCAACTTCGGCGCTGGCGATCCCCTTCTTGAACTTGACAATGAGTTGATTGGGAGCATAAGGGGCAAGGGTGCTAGTTGCTGCCGGTCTTAGCTCTGAGGTGACGGGGGCGGTAGTGGGTACAGAGGCAGGACCCGACGCTGGACTGGTGGTGACGGCGGCAGCGGTGGGTACAGAGGCAGGACTCGACGCTGGACTGGTGGGATAACCAGAAGAGTTCATACTGAGGGAAGCGGGAAAGACCACTTGACCCGTAGCAGCAGGGGAAGCTGAAACCGTGGGGGCCTCAGAGGAGACTGTAGAGGGGGAGGGCTTAGAGTTCAGGACTCCTAAGGGAGGCGTTTCCCTCGATACAGTTAAATCGTCGGAACCTGTTAAATCAAAGGTGATTGGGAAGGCTCCATCAAAACTCAAAGAATCTTCTAGAGATGGCATATCTGTACTAGATAAATCGGAACTTACTTGTGTTGTCTTCATCACCACACACACCCCACTTTCCGAAAATTAATCGGTCAATTACTTGGGGGTGTTGGATTGTTTCTGTTTATGGTTAGGGAAAAAGACCAGCCCAACTTTTCTGCCTTGGGGCTAAATCTCTTGTTTGCTTATATTATAACCGACATTCCGCACATCTTCATATATTTTTATATGTTTTTACATTCCCCAAGATGTTTTTACGAAAAACTGTCATTGTAGAGAATACTATTAAAAACTATTTTCAATAATTGATTTTTTCTGAGAAAACCAATTACAATTCTTCACCTTGATAAAAATCCATCATTGTAGCTATAATC
>NZ_BDSM01000063.1:0-1194 GCF_003112475.1 Microcystis sp. 0824
GAAGAAGATTAGAAACTCTTGATAACCCAAGTCAGCCATGAAAATCACCTACTTTCAAGATACGGATACTCTATACCTAGAGTTCAATAACAATCCCATTGTCGAGACTCAAGAAATCAATGAAAATACCTTGGTCGATCTTGATCAGCAGGGGAATATTTTTGCAATCACCTTGGAACACGCCAAAAGCTTAACGGCTCTGAATGCTTTTTCCCTAGAAACTATTGTCGCGCCGACGTGATATAATATATATGACATTTGGGCGCAGATTCCTTGTGACCCTATAATCGGACAAATTCGTTATTATCAATGACAACAACTTTAATCAATCACATTGAAATTACCCCAGAAACTTGTGGCGGTAAACCGCGCATCGCAGGTCATCGCATCAAAGTCCAAGATGTCGTTATTTGGCACGAACGCCTGGGAATGTCACCCGATGAAATTGTTTATCATTATCCCAGCATTACTTTAGCTGATGTTTACGCGGCCCTTTCTTACTATCACGATCACCTTGAAGAAATTAGACAACAAATCACAGATGATGATACCTTTGCCAAGGAAATGCAAGCTAAAACACCTTCTCTAGTCCAAGAAAAACTAAAAAAAATGAATGGGCAATAAAATTAAATTTCACCTTGATGAAAATGTAAGCTATAGCATTGCTCTTGGATTGCGCCAGCGAGGCCTTGATGTTACTACCACTCCAGAAGAAAATTTATTGGGGGTATCTGATGAAGTACAATTGCAATTTGCTTTATCCAATGGTCGCGTGATTTTTACTCAAGATACTGATTTTTTAAGAATCAATCAATCATCTATAACTCATGCAGGAATTGCTTACTGTCCCCAACAAAGTAAATCTATTGGTCAAATAATTCGAGGACTACTCTTAATCTGGGAAATTCTTGAACCCGAAGAAATGTATAATCACATAGAGTTTATATAGAACAGCATGAAAATGCCTGCCAAAGATATTTTCCATGACTGTGTAAAACACGCCCTAATCAAAGACAGCTGGACAATTACCCATGACCCCCTACGGATTCGTTTAGCAAGAGGTAAAAACCTGTTTGTTGATTTGGGAGCAGAAAGACTATTAGCCGCAGAAAAGGGAACAGAAAAAATAGCCGTTGAAATTAAGAGCTTTACTCGTCCCTCTGATATGAAAGACCTTGAATAAGCAGTTGGTTA
>NZ_BDSM01000064.1:0-3750 GCF_003112475.1 Microcystis sp. 0824
TTTAGTGATTGGGGTTATTGATACGGGGGTTGACTACAATCACCAAGACCTAGTTGGCAACATCTGGACAAACCCGGGGGAAATTGCCGGAGATGGCATTGACAACGATGGCAATGGCTACATTGATGACATTCGCGGTTGGGACTTTGCCTACAACGACAATAACCCCAGTGATGTTAATGGTCACGGAACCCATGTTTCGGGAACCATTGCTGGCAAAGGAAATAATGGGGTAGGCGTGACGGGGGTGGCCTGGAATGCCAAAATCATGCCCCTGAAGTTTTTGAATGATCAAGGATCAGGCTCTACCTCCAATGCTATTTTGGCAATTAACTATGCGACGGCCAAAGGAGTTAAGCTCACCAATAACTCCTGGGGAGGTGGGGGCTATAGTCAAGCGCTCTACGATGCGATTAACGCGGCGGGTCAGGCGGGAGCTTTATTTATTGCGGCGGCTGGTAATGATGCAAAAAACACTGACACAAGCCCCTCCTATCCTGCCAGCTACAACCTAGCTAATATTATTTCTGTTGCTTCCACCACCCGCACCGATGCTCTCTCTTCCTTTTCCAACTATGGCTTAACCAGCGTAGATTTAGGCGCACCTGGTTCAGAGATTTACAGCACTACTCCCAACAATACCTATTCCACCTATTCAGGGACATCCATGGCCAGTCCCCATGTGGCGGGGGCGGCGGCTTTGTTGTGGTCACAAAATCCTACCTGGACAGCCCAACAGGTGAAAGATGCCTTAATGAACACGGGCGACCCCCTGGCATCCCTTGCCGGTAAAACGGTTTCTGGTAAGCGGCTCAATGTGTTTAACGCTTTGGCGGCGGCTAACTTACCTTCTGTAACCGTCAGTGTCAGTCCGGCCACTGTGCAGGAAGACGGTACGACTAACTTAGTTTACACCTTTACTCGCACTAACTTAAACCTGAGTTCTCCCCTGACCGTTAACTTCGGGGCGAGTGGCATAGCCAACGCCGCTCCAGTGGGAAGCGACCCAGCCGATTACACGGTATTAACAGGTAGTGCTGTCACCTTCAACCCGACGACGAAATTAGGAACCGTCGCTTTTGCCGCTAATGCGACAACGGCAACGGTCGTGGTTGATCCGATTGCCGACACTATTGCCGAAATCGCCAACGAAACAGTGGCTCTCACGGTTAATAGTGGCACCGGTTATATTGGCGGTTCACCCGGAACAGCCACAGGAACGATTGTTTCCGAAGAAACCCTACCGATTTTTAGTAACCCCAACCCGATTACTATTCCTGATAGTGGTTCCAGTACCCCCTATCCTTCCACTATTAATGTTTCAGGCTTGAGCGGTAATATTAATAGCCTGAAAGTAACGCTGACAAACCTGAGCCATACTTGGCCCGATGATATTGATGTATTACTGGTCGGTCCAACGGGAACCAAAGCCTTATTAATGTCCGATGTGGGTGGCTCAGGTGATGTTAGTAATGTCACTCTCACCTTTGATCCGACGGCCACCTCCTCCTTGCCCGATGAAGGGCTAATTACCAGTGGCAGTTATAAGGCCACAGACGTTGGAACCGGTGATATCTTTAATGCGCCCGCTCCCGGTGGCCCCTACGGTACGGATTTCTCGGTCTTTAACAACACCAACCCCAATGGAACCTGGAGCCTCTACGTTATAGATGACGCGGGAGGAGACGTGGGAACTATTGCTGGTGGTTGGTCACTGAATATTGGTACGGGAGCAGCGACAAAATCAATCTCGATCGCCAAGACCACCGATGGTAACGAAGCCGGTTCCGTGAGCAGTGTCTTTACCCTGACCCGCACCGGCGACCTCTCCAGTGCCTTAACGGTTAACTACACCTTGGCGGGGACAGCCACTCCAGGTGTTGACTATACAGGCACTACTCCCAGCAGCGTCACCTTTGCGGCACTTTCCCCCACAGCTACCATCACTCTGCCCACCAAGGATGACCTCTTGAGTGATCCCAGTGAAACGATCATCAGCAAAATTACCGCCCCCGCTGGCTACACTATCAGTGGACCTGACACGGCTACGGCCACCATTCTTGACAATGATGGTAACTCATCCAGTAACAACTTGGTCGGGACAAGCTTTGCCGATGCCCTGGCTGGAGTGGGAGGTAATGACACCCTTAGCGGTTTAGAAGGTGATGATACCCTCGATGGTGGGGCCAATAATGATAACCTGACAGGCGGTCTTGGCAAAGATAACCTAACAGGAGGCACTGGATTGGATACTTTGAATTACAATTCTCTGGGTGAGTCGCTGCTGAGTGGCTTTGATGTTATTCAAAGCTACAGTGGCACGGGTGCTAGTCTTGATCGCATTAATGCCCCTGGGTCTATTGCGGCAATCACTTTGACCGCATCGAAAGGCACAGCTACTGCTTTAACCGAAGCGGCGATTCAGTTGGTCTTGACTAATGCGGCCTTTGCTGCTAACACGGCGGCGGCCTTTAAAGTGACAGGTCAAAGTGGTACTTTTATCGCTCTCAATAATGGAGTGGCCGGTTTCCAAGCCCCTAGTGATGCGATCATTCAACTGAGTGGTTACAACATTGCTGCCGCCAGACCAGTGGTAGTGATCTAGATTGAGAGATCATTTAAGTTTGCAGGCAGTGGGAGAATCTTCTCCTACTGCCACTAGGGGTCTTTCAAAGCCTAAGCTTCCTGTTGTTGTTCTGCGAAGCCTAAGAGGGGGGTGATTCGGTAGTAGCGATGGGGGCTTAATCCTTTGCTTTGCTGTGCATTGTAGTCATGGATAACTGGACTTCCCCCGTATAAACATACTGGCTATGGCTAAAAGTCTTACAGAGCCTGAGTTAAAGCCATGTAATACAAATATCCTACTGGATGCAAACTTCTGAAGTCCTTACGCAGATAGGGTTTGAGGTAAAAGTTTTCAAATTTGACCCTTCGACCATTATAGCTTGTTTCGGGGCAGAAAACCAGCAAAAACATGGCTACAGAGGGAATCGCTTACTCTAGAGATTAATGACACTATCTGTTACAATCTGGTTAGCGATCGCTATACAGCCAACTCTACGGAATCGCTCTACTCCAGATACAGTCAACGGTACAGACATTTTCAAGCGAAAAATGTACCCAGTAGCCTCTTTTCAATTTTTTCTGAGACGCTCCCTAAGGGTTTTGTTGATTTTTTAGTATTTAAGTATGGTGTAAGTCCAGTAATTGATCCCCTTTTTCTTGGCATAATCTGATAGTTTCATTGGAACTGTAAGGTAAACTTGCACTAACCACAGTAGCAGTTGTTTGCTGTTATTTGCGTATATTTTCGACAAAACTTGACAATACTTCTGAGTTTCTTCATTATTCTCAATAATACTTTTCTTATTGCTGTGACTCATCAGGCTCTTGGATAAATTTAAGAAAAAAATAATTTTTTTCTTAAATTTGTCTATTTATAACCAATCTTCAGCACTTCTTAACATTCAATTGATAATTTTTACTATACATTGCTTACAAACCCTTGCCAGTAAAGATTATAGCTACAATGATGGATTTTTATCAAGGTGAAGAATTGTAATTGGTTTTCTCAGAAAAAATCAATTATTGAAAATAGTTTTTAATAGTATTCTCTACAATGACAGTTTTTCGTAAAAACATCTTGGGGAATGTAAAAACATATAAAAATATATGAAGATGTGCGGAATGTCGGTTATAATATAAGCAAACAAGAGATTTAGCCCCAAGGCAGAAAAGTTGGGCTGGTCT
>NZ_BDSM01000065.1:0-730 GCF_003112475.1 Microcystis sp. 0824
TATAGTTACTAATTCTGTACGCAAATATTGCATCTAGAATTAGCTTTGTACGCTTTGACCCGTACTGGGTTAACTACGAACCTCTCTATCGGATTCCCGCTAAAGGCGGCCTCTCCGACTACCTTTCTTCCAATATTTAAGGAACCATTAATATCTGCTCCATAGAAATAACCCGACGAGCTTCTGAATAGTCCTCTTTTAATTCTCTTGCCTAAATAGCTTTTTTGCTTTTGAATAGACTCTAAGTCCAAGAAACTACATTTAGAGGTATAGCTTTCATTAGTTGTTTTGACCTCTATTCCTACTAAATTTGCTTTATAGGTAAGTTGTTCGATCAACCTTGAATGAGGAATATTTACGAATGACTGGTTATTTCTATCTCCAATATTAATGTTTTGTTTCCAGCCTTGATTATGACCAATAACTAAAAGGTTAATTTGATGAGCTAGTAATTTATCAATAATATATTTACTAGCGGTGTGGAGGTAATAATCCACCTGGCAATTACGCTTTAAAGTTAAACCTTGTATTCTTTTACTGGTCTTCTGTAGACTGGGTAATTCCGATTTGAGTTTAGCTAGTGTCTTGTTGTACTTTTGATTGCAGGATTTTAAGGCTTTTCCACATACTAAAGTTGGCTGAAATTCGGGAATATTAGAGGTAACAGCAGCTAGGTTATTTAAGCCTAAATCGATAAAAGCATATCTTTCTCCCTCTTGACTTGATGAGG
>NZ_BDSM01000066.1:0-553 GCF_003112475.1 Microcystis sp. 0824
TCCACTTCCACTGTTCCCGTTCTGGCAGCTTCCCAGTAGTCGCTTTTGTTTTCAGGTGTGCCATGACTATTATAGCAAAGGGATTGCTACTTGTTTCTAGTTCTGACCAGCTTTCCTCGTAGTCCAGTAATTTGACTGTTGGGAATTTGAGCCTGACTTCACAACCAGCAATGGTATAATTATAGGAATCTGGTCGCCAATTTACTCGTTCATCCCCTAATATAGCGAGACTGATAACTGGTTTCTGATACAAATCAAAGGCCCGATAGTTATAAATATACATCCTCTGAGGGAAATTTTCTTCGTATTGACTTTGAATTTCAATATGAATCAAAATCCAGACTTCTTCACCACTCAGTAACCAGACTTTATAGAGTTTGTCAGCGAAACGTTTTTTTGTCTTTGCTGAAGCGGTAATCCGTTTGAGTTCTTTTTCTAGAGATTCGGGAGTTTTTGTCCAATCAATTAGTTGGTGAACTTCAGGAAAGAAGAAGTATAAAAACGCTTCAAAATACTCGCTTAATGCTTCTTTCCAGGGTTCATCATAATTGGC
>NZ_BDSM01000067.1:0-469 GCF_003112475.1 Microcystis sp. 0824
AAACAAGAGAAACGAGGAATCAGCACCTTATCTTACTCATATAGTAGGAGAGAATGCTGGCTCTGAGTAAAGAGTCCAGAGGAACCTTGAAAACTGCATAGAGCTAGGTGAAAAAGCCAAAAAAGAAGACCGCAAGGTCAAGCTAATAAGGGCTAACGGTGGATACCTAGGCACACGGAAGCGAAGAAGGACGTAGTTACCGACGAAACGCTTCGGGGAGCGGGAAGCAAGCATTGATCCGAAGATATCCGAATGGGGCAACCCTAAACACGACCACCTGAATACATAGGGTGGAGCGAGCAAACCTGGTGAACTGAAACATCTTAGTAGCCAGAGGAAAAGAAAGCAACAGCGATTCCCCCAGTAGCGGCGAGCGAAAAGGGAACAGCCTAAACCAAGTTCTGCGGAACTTGGGGTCGTGGGACAGTGACAAAAGACTGGGAAATTTAGACGAAGCGGCTGAAAACCG
>NZ_BDSM01000068.1:0-692 GCF_003112475.1 Microcystis sp. 0824
GTAGAAAATCTACGTTATTTAAGAAAGTCAGAAAAACGACTGAAAAAAGCACAAAGGAGATTATCAAAACAATTTCGTCAAGGAAAGAAACAGTCTAACAACTATCACAAGCAACGGATAAAAGTGGCTAGACTTCATCTTAAAGTATCAAGACAACGTAAAGACAAAGCAATTAAAGATGCTTTGGCGTTAGTCCAGTCTAATGATCTGGTCGTCTATGAAGCTTTAAAGGTAAGAAACTTAGTAAAAAACCGTAAGCTTGCCAAGTCGATTTCCGATGCTTCTTGGTATCAATTCACTGAATGGTTGAATTATTTTGCCAAGATTTATCGGATTGTTTGTATTGCTGTATCTCCCCATTTCACGACTCAAGATTGTTCAGTTTGTGGGACGAGGGTTCAAAAATCATTAAGCACTAGAACTCATCAATGTCCTAACTGTAAAACAGTCTTAGATAGGGATCATAATGCAGCAATAAATATTCTGAAAAAAGGGTTGAAATATTTGGGAAATCATCTCAACGGTACTGTTGGGCAAACAGAAACCGACCCAAACGCCTTGGGAGAGTCCGACCTCTGGGTTTTTAATGGAGACATTGAAAATCTAAGCTGTCTCGTTGAACAAGGAATTTCTAACAGCGATGTGGAAAGAATCCCCCGTCACAGCGTAGCTTGACGGTGGGAGTATGTCAA
>NZ_BDSM01000069.1:0-482 GCF_003112475.1 Microcystis sp. 0824
TTGCAGTTCACATGAAACTATCAGATTATGCTAAGAAAAAAGGGATCAGTTATGACACTGCTTGGAGAATGTGGAATCGAGGGCAGTTACAAGGAGAACGTCTTCCTACAGGAACAATTATTATTTTTGAAGATGACCGTTTTTGCGGTGAAAATAAAGTAGCTATTTATGGGCGAGTTTCTAGTTCAGAAAATCAATCTAACTTAGAGACTCAGGCAAAAAGATTGGAAGCTTATTGTATTGCGAAAGGCTATCAAATTGTTCGAGTAGTTAAAGAAGTAGGAAGTGGAGTCAATGATCATCGAAAGCTATTATTAAAACTTCTAGAACAAACTGATTATAATTTGATTGTCGTAGAACATAAAGATCGTTTAAGCAGAGTAGGGTTTAATTATCTGAAAGTTCTTTTAACTCAAACAAATAGAGATCTAGAGGTCGTGAATCTAGCAGAAGAAAGAAAAGACGATTTAAGGCAAGACTTC
>NZ_BDSM01000070.1:0-4234 GCF_003112475.1 Microcystis sp. 0824
AAAGGATGAGTATAAAAACCTTCAAATACTACACCGCCACTGTCACGACGAAAAATCAGCTTCCGATGGAAGCCTCGATATAACCACAAGGAAATTATCACAGGCAACCACAGAGAAGTCAAGCGGTATCCTTAACAAGGGAACAGTCAAACTAGGAGCCGTGTGAGGTGAAAGTCTCACGCACGGTTCTGAATGGGAGGGGAGGTCGGTGACGACCTTCTCGACCCCTAATTAAACGAAAGCTGTTCCCGCAATAATGGCATCTCCTAAGGACATCTTTCTGATTTGTTTTAAAGTTACTGCTTGGTTAATTACAGGTTGAGAGATGGGTAAAATTTGAGAAGCATTAAAAAATTCTTCAAAATAGACTTTATCCTGATGAGTTAACCGATGGTAGCCTAAAACTTCCAGATAGGATAAAGCAGATACATAAGGAGAATTTTCTGCAATAAACTCCCGGAGAAACTCATTTTCCAATTGAGCGGCATAGATAATAATATTACTATCTAATAACATGATTTAATCCCGATCAGGAAGAGAGCGATCGCACCGATTTTGTTGTTGCCACTGTTGGGTATCAACATCAGTAAAAGTATTATTATTAGCAATTTTTTTCAAAGCATTGGCCATTTTTTGACCGTTAGATCGATTTTCACCAATAATATTTTCTTCTAGTAAGGTAATATAAACATTAACAGGATATTCGGAGTTGATTTCAGGGGTTTCATCAAGCCATTGAAGGGTATTATTTTTCAAAATTGCTTTAAAGGTTTTTACCATAGTTTTCTCCGCCGTTAAATGATACAGGATAAATGATTCAGACTAGCCCTAACCCAATTTTAACACAAGACCAACCCAACAAACTCCCCTGAACTCAATCTTTTAAATTAACGTCTTTGGATCATTTCATAATCAAAAGTTCATTACCAGAGCGAAAAATTACGCAAAATGGTGATAGTCACTTTACCTGTTTTTAAGGGAGGCTAATTTATCGACGATGACTGGGTGAAAATTAATCATTAAATCAATTTATAACAAGCAATCGAGGGTTTTACTCTTGTGTTAATGTACCTTAAAAAAGTAGCTATCACTTTATTTTAGCTCTTGGAAATAAAATTAAGATAAAGCGTACTAGAATAGATAATTTCTTCGTTTGAAAAAACGCATTCAATCATCTATTTTAATAAATGTTCTATTTCTTCATCTGTAAAACCAAATTGTCTAAAAATTCGTAAAACATAAGCAGGGGACATTTCTTTTGCACCTATATCGATAGGAACGATTCGACGTTGATTATACAATACTCTACAATATAAACGATGATCACCTTTTCCTTCTCGATAAAATTGACGGCCTCCTTTTTCAAGAATTTTGATTAGTGCTTTGGGTTTAAGAGAAGGAATATTTTTAGGCATAAACTTTTCTGAGTTCGTAAGTTTCGGGAGTTTCAGAATCTCCCACAGTTAAAAACTCATGAAGTTCGTCTATAGGAATAGGACTGGTATATATATTGGCTTGATCACGATAAATCTCCCAAAAAGATTCAATCGCTTCTTTTAGTTTCTCCATAGCTTTTTCCTGAGTTTCTCCTTGTCCAACTAATCCATTTTCAAGACATAATGAAACCCAATAGTCTGCACTTTTTCTCAGAATAACGGTATAAAAGTTCATGGTGATTGTTCCGTTGAAATTTTAATCGGAGATTAGAATTTACTCTAGCTTAATCTTAACACAAGATCAACCCAACAAACTGCCTTGCCTCAATCTTTTAAATTATAGACAACAAATAAGGCGCATTATACTGTGTTAATGCACCCGATAAAAAAGCGATCGCACTTTCAATATTCTGCCAAATGCGATCACAAATCCCCATTTTTACATAAAAAATGATAATATAAAACTCAAATTTGAACTATTGTTGTGGAAAGATACTAAGATGACAAAGTTATAATTAACTCAATCGGAAATTGAAAGCCTTACTTTTGAAGAATTTTTGTATTTAAGAAATTGGATTAATAAGTTAGACTATCAACAATGGGAAAAACAAATTAAATTTTAGCAAGAAGGAATTTTGAGCTTTTAAAAAGTGACTTAAACCATTCTTCTTTGTCTTTTAAAAAAGTTGGATAATTTTGATCGGTAAGATTTGGTATTAATTATAGAGCTTTAGCTTTTAAAGATGGTGAAGATTATATTTGGGGGTGGATAGGAAGTCATGAAAAATAGGAAAGATTATTAAAATAAAAGCGATCGCCTCTTTATTGCCAAAATGTAGTTAAACAAAGTGCAACCCAACACCAACCAAATAAATTAATAATTGATCATCTTGGATCGCACTCAATCTACAGGTGATCGCCATTTTAAAACAGTCTTTTTAATAGTTCATCTTTACTTAGATTAAAATGTAGAGCGACATCACGCAAAATATTATTTAAAGTGCCTATTTTGACAGGATTATGAGCAGGAATAGTAATCTGATGTGTACCATTTTCAGAAGTAGTTAGTCTAATATGGCTACCCGTTTGACGACTCACTTCATAACCTAACTCAGACAATTTTTTGATTAAGTCATCACTGGATAAATCTCTGGGTAGCTTCATACCGCAAATACCTCATCCCTAACAATATGTAAACGAATAATTTTAGGGCGATTTTCCCTATCATCATAATGACAATTAACGGCATCTTTTACCATTTCTCGTAAAGACTGTAAATCATCGGCTTCGGTAAAAATAGACTCGCCTAATGCCCTTGCTGTATATCCCCCTTCCGGTGCATCTTCCACTAAAAAAACTATTTCTGTCATATTTCCTTCTTTAGTCTCTAAATTTTTGCAGTAATTTTAATTATAGTTTGTTTAGTTTTTTAGATAGCACTTTTTAAAGCTTACAAGATTAGCGTTTGCCGTTTATCAACCCTAATCGCCTCTTTATTGCCAAAATGTAGTTAAACAAAGTGCAACCCAACACCAACCAAATAAATTAATAGTTGATCATCTTGGGTTTCGTGCCTCAACCCAACCGACAAGAGCGGCGATCGCACTATGTTACAAGTTACTCAAAAATATATTCGCAATTGGTTTACTCACTGTTGCTACTGTACCTCATAAGTTAGAGAATTGCTATAGTTGATCCTGTTGGGTTTCGTGCCTCAACCCAACCTACAAGATCGGCGATCGCACTACCAAATCGGCGATCGCACTATGTTACAAGTTACTCAAAAATATATTCGCAATTGGTTTACTCACTGTTGCTACTAAAGTAATGGCATCAGATTCACCTTTCCCTAAACGTTCATTTAAACTATTTGCTAGAGAGATTAATTTAATATTTAGGATAATTAATTTCTGTTGATTGATCAGCTTATTAAGAGTCTCTGAAGATTGATCTTGTTTGGCATTAATTTCTTGTTGTACGGTTGCAGGCAAATAAAAATTATCATTAGAATCTAGGAATTTTTCTAAAAATCCTAACTGAGACAAAAAGATTAAAGGGGAAGAATTGAAAACAATTTTCATAGAGATTACCATTTTTTTTCTCTATCTATGTCTTCTGTAGTAAGATAAGAAAAATCGATTCCCATTAATTCTAAAATTTTCAAGAACATTTCTGTATCCATTTCCATGATTTCTGCGGCTTTATGAAGACTGATGATGCGAGAAACTAAAGCACCCACCACAAAAATAAATTGTTCTTTTTGTTCAATATTATCAAATAATTGTATTTCGGCGGCAATTTCTTGAAAAGTGGTCGAAGTATTCATTGTCTTGCTAAGTTTCATCAATTAAGACATATCTAACTTAATTTTAACGCAAAATCAACCCAACAAACTCCCCTGACCTCAATCTTTTAAATTATAGACAACAAATAAGGTGCATTATACTTTGTTAATGCACCCGATCAGAAAAGCGATCGCACTTCATCAATTAACTCCGAGTTCGCCTTTTGAATTCCTCAATTCTTTTCTCTATCACTCTAGGGTTCGGGTTTTCCCAGTCATCTAGAGAATTATAAAGAATTGCTGGAATTAATACTTTTCTCTTTTTGTCAAATTTTATGTTAAGAAATATGTGACTATAGGATCGAGAAAACGGGTTTCTTTAAGAAACCCGTTTTCTTGACTCTGAGTCAAGTTAATCAGGTGGCTGGTAGGAGAAATCAAGGTTTAACCGCACCGAATTTAATTTGATTTTCTCTGATTCATGAATAAACCTGATGAAAAAAAAAAAAAAAAA
>NZ_BDSM01000070.1:4611-110027 GCF_003112475.1 Microcystis sp. 0824
TCGATTACTCGATCAACTTAAACGTCGAAAAGCTTAACACCATGGCAACACCATGATGAGTTGATATACTCTAAGGATAGCATCTTGAAATATTGAGTCAATGCAAGTTATTTAAGTAATAGATGACACATTATGTTTTTAACAAAACATCCCGATCTGAAGCTAAACATTCCTTGGTATTTAACTCAAATTAGTTTTTTGCTGTTGCCTATCAACCCCTTAGGGGGAATGTTAGTTATTTGTACAGCGATTATAATAATTTTTAGATTAAAATATAGAGTCATTATTTCTCAATATATTAATTGGGGATTTGCTATCTTAGGTGGCTCATTAATAATGACCAGCCTTTTTGCCTTTGATCGGGTTTCTGCCATCTCTGGATTGATAAATTTTTTCCCTTACTTCATTATTTTTGCTGGACTCAGCCAACTACTTTACTCAGTGAGTACATTAGAACAATTAGCAAGGATAATATACTTTGGTTCAGTTCCTATAACCGTGTTAGGCTTTGGACAAATTTGGTGGGGGTTACAAGGAGAAATACAAAATATATTGATCCCTGGATGGTATTTAAGAGCAATGGGCAATCCTTCTGGTAGGATGTCATCTTTATTTTATCATGCTAATTTTCTAGCAAGTTTTCTAACTATTATTTGGGTGTTGGGACTGGGCTTAATAATTCTAGAGTTAAGAAAATCGAATACTGATAAAAAATTTTTTTATCTTAGTCTGCTTTTGGTGATCAATTCCCTAACATTTATTGCTCTAATTTTAACTCATTCTCGTAATGGTTGGATGACTACATTAGTAACTTGTCTTGCTTTTGCTATTTATTTAGGCTGGCGATGGATTTTGCTAACAGTAGCAATCGTGAGCGGGGCGATTATTATCGCTGCTTTTGGCAATCCTCCAGTAAGAGATTGGTTTAGATTAATTGTTCCAATGTTTATTTGGGCTCGAATAAACGATCAATTTTATCCTAATCGAGATGTAGAAACTCTCCGAATAACTCTGTGGAAATTCTCCTGGCATTTAGCCCTTAAGTCACCTTGGAAAGGATGGGGTTTAGGAAGTTTTAAACATCTCTATCAGCCTCAATCTCAGATAGTAATAGGACATTCACACAACTTAACACTGATGCTTCTGTCTGAAGTGGGGATTCCCTGGACAGTTTTTTTCTATTTTTTAGTTGGCTGGATATTGGCAAAAGGGATTATACTTTTAACCAAAATAAATCTGGATAACTCAGAAGAAAAATTGATTATATTTACTTATTTAACAGCTTTTTTTGCTTGTATATTATTTCATGTCTTTGATGTTACTATTTTTGATGAAAGAGTCAATCTTATATCCTGGTCGATTTTGTCAGCGATTCATGGCTTAACAAATAATAAAAAAAGAAAATATTTTACCTAAACTAAATATTCTTGTAAATGCTCATGAAATTCAGTATTGTTATAACAACATATAATCGCTTACCATTTTTAAAATGGTCATTAGAATCGGCAATCAATCAAACTATAAACTGTGAAATTATTGTTGTAGATGATGCTTCTTCTGATCAAACTGAAGAATATATCAAGCAGTTAGGTGATCGAGTTATATATCATCGCAACTCGATAAATTTAGGACATTCAGAAAGTGTTAATATTGGAGTCAAAATTGCCAAAGGAGAATGGATTAAGCTGATTGATGATGATGATTATATTATGCCTGAATGTATCGAAATTATCGGCAAATCTCTCGTTTATTTTCCTGATGCTGTTATTTGCTCTTGTCAGGCAAAAAAAATTGATATAATAGGCAACATTATCGATGATAAACATCAAGTTCAATTTAATAATTTAGCTCTTTGTATTCGGCAAGAAGACATACACTACGGTATGCTTTTGGATATCTGTCCTTTGGGAACACCTGTTCAAGTTGCTTTTCAAAAAAAAGCATTTTTGCGATCGGGAGGCTGGGATAAAGACTTTGACGGTAATTATGATGATATTAACTCATGGATAGAAATTGCCAAGTACGGCGATGCTGTATTTGTCGGTAAGTGTCTATGTTTTAAAAGAGTATGGTCGGGATGTTGCAATAGCAATATATCAATAAAAGAGCGATACAAAAAAAATATTTTAATCAAACAAAAAATTTATGATATGGTACATCCTAAACATCGGAAAAAGTTACCAGAATTGTCAGTTATAGAAGGTTATATTTGCCTGCATTGGCTTTTGATTTATATTAAAAAATTAAACATAAAAATTGTCCTAGAATTGATCCGCTATGATGCAATTAATTGGGATGCTTTAAAATTGATGTTTAAAATAATATGTATAAAAAGATTTAGGCTTTTATTTAAAGAACTTTTACCAGAATTACAGCAAATTGATATTAAATAATGGTACAGCCAATACCCGACTAGATGCCGAAATACTAATGTTTTTTTGTTTGTCTAGGATTTAAGAGATTTCCTGTTGCTTTTCAATAGCACGGGCAATGAGAGGAGCTTTTCTTGCTAATCCCTCTAGGGTGATTTCACCTTGTTCATACATTCTAAACAACGGGAAGCAAACCTCAAATCCAAGCGGGGAAATCTGTTGCGCTTGCGAGGTGTTTCTGAGATTTCGGCAGCTACAGGGTAAACTAACGCCCCAACCGATTATGTAACCTATCTGATCGAGAAGTATCAATAATGCGAGTTCTGATTGATACCAATGTCATTCTTGATTTTCTACAAGAACGAGAGCTATTTGTGGAAAACGCAGCAAGATTATTTGAGCGTATTGATGCTGGGGAAATTCAGGGATTTATCGCATCAACGACAATAACTAACATTAGTGGATAGGATGCACAAAATTAGCATTCAGGTCTTGATTCAGCAACGCCTTTGACACTGGCAATGATTTGTCCGATGTCTTGAGGAGTGGCACCTGTTGCCAACAGCGAGGGGATAAGCAATTCCAGTGAAACCGACGGATCGCCATTTTCAGCTTTGGCAATCCGAGGTTGACTAGAGCCGATTTTATTGGCCAGTTCACTTTGAGTCATTATCTTCTGCCGCTGACTTTTCAAACTTTTGCTAAGAGCTAGTTTGATTTCAACAAGGATAATCTCTTCGGGCGTTAACTCTAAAAAGTCGGAAACGGTTCCGATTTTCCAGCCTTTTGATTCCAAAAGCCCTTTTTTAGTCTCTTCCATCCTCTTATTCCTGCTGATCAGTATCGTATTTACTCAAGCGTTTCTTACAAACCTCAATTACACTTTTGGGTGTTGCTCTTGTTGTCTTATTAAACACCTCAATAATCAAGATTGCATCTTCATCAATTCGATAAATAATCCTCCAATTTTTATCGATGTCTCTAATGCGTAGCTCATGACAATGATAGCCTACACTTGGCATAGGACGCGAATGTGGCAAACCAAGGGGTTCGCCTTCCTGTAGTTGCCTGAGTAAGACACCTGCTTCGATCCGTGCTTCTAAACTGAAAGGTGGGGTCTTGATCTCACCATGCAGCCAAGCTAAAGGTTTGCTTTGATCAGCCATGATGTGTTTATATCATATCTGATGTACTAAAATATGGCAATCGCCTCACTACTATCTAACAATTCAAAGGTGGCGGAGCGACAAAATATGAACAGTGAACCTACTTTGAGCAACTCTCAAACTGATTGGTAATCATTAGAGGCGATATTGATAGCGATGTGTGAGATTATTCTTGAGATAATATAAGGTCGATGTCTGATAACTGATAATTGATCGCTGAATTTAACTTCTTAAAGAAACTTGGAACTGTTTAACTAAAGCTTCTCGCACTTTTGTCATTAAGGGTTCCACATCTTCATCGGTTAAAGTTCGATCGCTGGCACGATAGACTAAACTAAAGGCCAAACTACAATGATTTTCTGGCACATTCTGCCCCTGATAGCGATCGAATAATTCGACTTTTTCTAAAAGAGTTCCCCCAGCATTTTTGATAGTTTTTGTCAATCTATCTACGGGTATATCTGTGGAAACAAAAAAGGCGATATCTCGTGCTGCCCCCGGATAGGTAGAATAGACCTGTAAACGCGGGGTAATTTTGGCACTATCGCTAAGAGTTGCTAACAGGATCGGGAACCGGATTTCAAAGGCATAAACTGCCTCAATTAATCCCTTTTGCTGACGCAATTGCGGGTGTAGTTGACCGAATATACCTAGGCGTTGTTTGCCAATCCATAAAGATGCTGTTCGTCCGGGATGAAAACGCGCATCTTCGGCATATTTTTCGTAGCTTACTGTCAGCGAAAGGCGATCGAATACTGCTTCTAAAATCCCTTTTGCTTCATACCAAGTCATGGCCACCTCTTTACCCGATCGCAGCCAACGTCCAGCAGGGAAGAAATCACCGCCAAAAATACCAGCAATTGCATCGTATTCGTTGATATTATCCGATTCTAAGCGAAAAACTCGCCCGATCTCGAAGCCATTTAAGGAACCGTTACCCTGAGACTGATTATACTCAAACGCTTCGATTAAACCGTCAAGGAGATTAGTCCGCAAAGCAGAATACTCGACAAAAAGGGGATTAGCGAGGACAACTTCCGCTAATTCCGGTTTAACTAGGGAATACTGGACTAATTCCGTCAAACCGACTGCTCGAAAAGCTTCCCGCACTCGACGCTGTATAGTTTCCTCAAAGGATAATCCTCCGGCTGCGGTTTTTGCTGGCAAAGTATCGACAAAGCGATCATATCCGTACAGTCGCGCCACTTCTTCAATTAAGTCAATTTCCCGTTCTAAATCCCGATAACGGTAGTCTGGGACTGTTACAGTCCACAGAACAGGATTTTTCGAGGTTAACTGCAATTCACAGCCTAAATTGCCTAAAATCCGTTCCACATCTTCGGCGATAATTTCACCGATCGCACCATTATCTAGGGTAACTTGACCCAGTAGCTGCTGCAAACGTTCTAAACGCAATTCGATCGAACCCCTGGACCGTTCGGCGCGATAATCAGCTTTAACCTGACTGCTGACAGTTCCCCCAGCTAACTCTAGAATCAAATCGATCGCCCTTTGACAAGCATATTCCAAAGCGGCGGGATTAACACCGCGTTCATAGCGTCCGGAAGATTCGCTGCGTAAACCCTGCGCTTTTGAGGAACGACGGATAGCGATCGGATCGAATAAAGCCGACTCTAGCACAAGATTAACGGTTTCCTCGTTAACTTCCGTATCTTGACCTCCCATCACCCCCGCTAGAGCTACTGGCTTATTATTGGCAGTAATTAACAAATTAAGCTCTTTTAAGCTTCTTTCCTGACCATCAAGGGTAATGATTTTTTCCCCTTCCTCGGCAAAACGGACCCCAATAGTAACGGATTTACCTCCGGCAAAACTTTGTAAACGATCGCGATCGAAAGCGTGTAAGGGTTGTCCCCACTCCAAGAGGACATAATTAGTAATATCGACCACATTATTGATCGATCGCAGTCCGGCTGCCTGTAAACGCTGTTGCAACCATAGCGGAGATGGGCCAATTTTTACCCCCTCGATCACCGTACCAATATAAGCAGGACAGGCTGTATTTTCTGATATTTCCAGCGTTAAATCTTTTTTAGGGGAAAATTCCCCTAATTTGACTTTTGGTAGGCTTAATTCTCCTCCTGTCAAAGCCGCCACTTCTCGCGCAACTCCGATCATACTCAAAGCATCGGCACGGTTAGCGGTGGGAGAAATATCTAAAATCACCTCATCGAGTCCTAAAAGGGGACGAACATCTGTACCTAAAGGGAGATTTTCCTGACTAAAAATGTGGATTCCTTCAGAATCCTTAGTTAATCCTAATTCTGCGAGGGAACAGATCATCCCTTCCGATTTTACCCCGCGCAATTTAGCCGGTTTAATCGTTAAATTGATTTTTGGTAAATGAGTTCCCAAAGTAGCCACGGGAACTAGAATATCAGCCCTAGCATTGGGCGCACCACAGACAATTGTACTAGGGTTTTCCTGACCGATATCCACCTGACAGACACTTAATTTATCTGCGTTGGGATGGGGTTGGCGATCGATAATTTTACCAATAACCACACCCTTTGCCCATTCTCGGCGATCCTCGATCTCTTCCACTTCTATTCCCGCAATTGTCAATAATTCGGCTAATTCTTGGGGAGATTGGACAATTTTGACTAATTCTCGTAACCAGTTGATCGAAATCCGCATCGTTAATTCTTGCTTGCCGTTGGTTCTTAACTATTGTAAACGGTGGGTTGTCACCGCGACTGGGTTGACAGGAAAGATCGCTTTCAGGTTTGCTGGGGATACTCATTTTTAAAAGTTGCCTTCAGCCAATTATTATTATAGACTATAAGTTACATGGAGTAAGAAAATCGATGAGGAAAGCAATCAGTCTATTTGCCTGTGGTGGAATTGGAGATATGGCTCTTCGCTCTGGGGGATTTGAAGTTGTAGTGGCGAATGAATTATTGAAAGATCGTGCAGAAGTATTTAAATTTAACCACCCAGAATCATTAATGATTATTGGGGATATATGGGATACAAAAAATGAGATAGTCGCAGAAACAAAGCAGCGACTCTCTGGACAAAATTTAGACATTGTTTTTGCGACTCCTCCCTGCCAAGGTATGTCTAGAAATGGCAGAGGTAAGCTGCTTAATTCTATTCGTAAAGGCTCAAAAAATGAAATCGACCAGAGAAATTTATTAATCATTCCCACCCTAGAAGTTTTTCTGGCTAGTGGAGCAGAAACACTGGTCATGGAAAATGTGCCAGAAATGCAAAATACTTATATACCCTTTCCCGAGAAAGACGATTATTTAGTAAATATTTTACATTATATAAAACAGCGTATTGGTGATAAATTTTTGAGTTCGCTTAGCATTATAGATTTTGCTGATTATGGAGTCCCGCAGAATCGTCAACGACTTATTTCAATATTTACTAAAAATGAGAAACTGAAGAATTATTTAAAAAAGAACAATTCTCTTTTTCCTAAACCAACTCATAGTAAAGAAGGATTAGAACTTCCTAAATGGAAAACTGTTCGAGACGCAATATATCATTTACCACCGCTTGACTCTCAACGAAAAGAAACTGCTAAATCAGATGATATACCATATCACTATGTACCCCTATTAGATGAAGAAAAATATTTTTGGATCAGTAATACACCCGAAGAAAAAAGTTCATTTGATAATCAATGTATTAACCCTGTTTGTAGATATAATGGTAATCCAACACACAGCGCACGCAAAAATAATGAAGGAATTAATCGAGCTAGTACAGAAACCCCCCTTTACTGCCTTAAATGTGGACACATTCTTCCTCGTCCATGGGTTAAAGAAGATGGAAAATACAGGTTGATGAAAGGTTATACCAGTGCCTATAAAAGAATGAGTTGGGACGCACCAGCCAGTACAATTACACGAAATCTCTCCTATGCTTGTAGTGACAATAAACTACATCCTATTCAAAATAGAGTATTATCTCTGTATGAAGCAATGATTCTTCACACAATTACCGAATACCCATTTTCATGGAAACGGGCAGATGACAAAAGAGTTAGTGATAAACTAATTAGAGAGTTAATTGGCGAAAGTATCCCACCTGCTGGATTACAAAAAATATTTGATCATTTAGTATCCATCCTCAATGATGATTGTTCTCTTGAGGAGCAAATCAAGGAAAAATATGAGCAGCTCTGTCTATTTTGAAATTAAATTGTCTTTGTTATATTTGTTGACAAAATCAATATATCTATCGTCATTCTTGATCATAATCCAGTTTTTATACATTTTCTTAACGCCTTGTCGTGACATAATTGAGACGCTAGTTGTTCTTCCACCGCCTTCTGTTGGCTGAACAATTTTACCCCAATCATTGTCAGTTAAGTTGTTGCAAAAAAAGACAGCAACTATTTGAGGTATAGTATTCTCAAAATCCCAGAGAATGCCAATAAGATTGTTAGTTTCTCTATGGTGAGCCTTCCAATCATAGCTTTTCATTACCTCGATTCTTGTGTCTCCCATATCGGGTTTTTCTTTTCCAGTCTTCTTTAATTCTCTTGGTGTAGGAACACTGCCACAAGTGGCTTTAACCTCTACTCCCCCATTAGCAAATGGACTAAATGGAGACTTATCTCGCATTCGTCTTTCTTGGGAAAGTTGTTCAAAAAAAACTTTGCCATTCTTATCCATTAACAGCAAATCTGGATAGCCGTCTTGATGCGGATTGTTGATAAATAATCCCTGGGATTTATTGGCAAATTCTATGGCAAATAGCTCACCAATAAATGCAGAAAGATTTCTTATACCTAGAATTCTAAATATATCTACGGGTATATCTTGGACTATTTTTTTAACAACAGAATGACATTCAACTAATGAATGCTCAAATATGACTTTATCGATAGTTATTTTCTGACCCTGTTTTGAGAAAAAGCTGGTATCAGAATGTTTATTTATGATATAACTCATTAATTTCTTCCGCAACAGTATTGACAAAAGTAACAATATCCATGTCCAGAGCTGAAATAATTTGTTCTAAGGAGTCCAAAGTAATGTTTCTTACTCCCCTTTCAACTCCAGATATGTAGGTTCTGTCAAGATTAGCTCTATACCCTAAAGCTTCTTGACTCAGATTACGTTTCTTCCGCAATTTTCTTACAGTCACAGCAACAGCAGTGACTAGCTTTCCTGCCATATATAAACTACCAAAGAAGATATTGAAATTCTCTACAGTCCATTTTCCTTCTATGATGACTATTAATCTACGGACTATAAGTCACAAAAGCTGATTCTGAATAAACCTGTATTCGGGAGCGGCAAAAACTCTGATTTTGTGTTTGACTAAAAATGTATCCTAAAGATTGCCATACCGTTGCGATTCTATCCGTGCCTTACTATTCCCAATATCCCGACGCTTTTACTCCCAGTTATCTGAGCGAACTACAAGGACAGATTCTCGCTTGTCCCCACTTCACAGTTAACAATTTAAATCGAGATTTCGTTAAAACCAAAGGCTTTTCTATCGCTTTTCGACGCACACAAATCAGCGAAGTTGCACGAATGTTTCCCTATTTTAAACCCTATCTTGATCGCAGTTTACAAGCTGACTGCAACGCTTTTTATCTTAATCCCTTACTCCTACAAACCGGTTCACGCGTCGATCCCCATATCGATCGCTCCCTGCGCTCCTATTGTAAAACAATCGATCCTCCGCTTCTAGTTAGCGTCCTTTATGTGCAGGTTCCTAAAGATATTCAAGGGGGGGAACTGGTACTAGCAACAGGCAATCGTTCCGTGGCCCAGATTCGTCCTTGTGCTAACACCCTGATCTTATTTCAAGGAGATCTCACCCATTCAGTTAATCCCGTTAGCTGTTCCGGTATTCGTCTCAGTCTTGTCTGCGAACAATATCGTTTAGATGCCGAAGAATTGCGAGAGATTCCCGAAATGCAGATAGAATCGCGAACCATAAAACCAGAAAAGAAAAAAAAGAAAGATCGGGTCGTTGCTCTACAATAAAAGGGCATTTTTGTAAAGATATTCTAGATGGTGATGCGCGAACCGATCGTCGAATTAAGGGGAGTGACTAAAGCTTTCGGTAAGAAAGTAATCTTAAATAGGGTATGCGGCAAAAAGTTTTTCCTGGGGGCAGGGTGTGGGGTTTTACCGATTTTGAGGTAGTCAGTTACCTAATTTTCAGCGAAAAAGTCCCGGAATTTTCCCCCCGATCCCCGCAATGGCTGGCACTTTTTGAGGGAAAAAAAGTCTAAAAGTCTTATCCAACAAAAGACATCTCCAAAAATTATAACCCAGTCACAGCTTGCTTTCGGTTTATGTACTAACTAAACAGTTCAATGGCTGCAATGTATATCTATCGTTGCTAATTCAATTTTACTGAAAAAATATGAGGCAATTAAAATAATTTTTATTCGGATAGATTCCTTAACTAGAAAGACTTTTAGTCTTAAGATAATATTAGGTCGAGGTCTAAAGTTTTTAGATTTATTCAGCAACCCCTATGTATGGGGGAAGTTCAGTTATGCAAGTCTTAGCTAGGGTTTGCTGAATAATGGTAAAACCCTTTTAAAATAAGGCTTTTAACCTGCTAAAATCCGATGTTCATGCTGCGAAAATAGGATTAAGACCTTCAAAAACCTTGCATTATCCTTCTTGCAGTACATAAACTGGTACAAAAAAGAGGATAACAAAGCCTGAAACGACCGGCTACTGACTCCTGATACCATTTTTCTAAAGTAATGGCAGAGATAGTTAATTGCCCTCACCCCAACCCCTCTCGCTTTCGGGGAGAGGGGAGTAGGATGTCTGCCACGAATAAAGAAAAATGGTATTATTTTTTACCAAGACGAAAGAGGTAATATACCAATTCTCGAATGGCTTGACAGCCTTCCTGATAAAGCTCAAAACAAAGGCTCTTCGGGACTTGGTATGGTTCGATAGGGGGGCATAAATCGACTAAATCCTTATCTGGCAAAGGATTTAATTGATTAGTTCGCTCCAGATCGCAAACAATTGACAAAAATTGCGGTAATGTCTGTCTCTATAAGGGTTTCATTCCTTATAACCCCGTCCATTGCATAAGACAAACCGAAGACCCAAAACAAATGCTTTGTCAAATTAGAAAGACTATAGCGGTGTGCAGTCGTATGAGGTACAGTATCACGAGCTATAAACCATGCTAGGCAAAGCTTGGTCTGTATCTCACTCAAGCGCTTACCGCTATAGCAGAACTAGGACATGAATTACGCAGACCAGAAGCAGACTTTTTGCGAGATAAAATTTATGAATTGAGAGTTAATTTTCAAGGAATAAATTATAGAATTCTTTATTTCTTTTATAAAAACCAAGCTGTGGTTATTTCTCATGGTATAATTAAAGAAAAAAAAGTTCCACCGCTCGAAATTGAGCAAGCAATTAAAAACAAGACTAAATTTGAAAAGAATCCCGAATTACACACTTATTTTCAGGAGTTAATATGAATACATCCCAAACAACAGCCGATGGCTTAAAAATTCTTTACCAACGTTATTACGCTAATAATCCAGAGCGTCAATTAGAATTAGAAAAGGCTCGTATTGATGACGAAGTAGCCAGAAAAATATTTAAGATCAAGGAAACATATCATCTTTCAAAAAAAGCTTTAGCAGAATTAATTAATACTGATGAATCCATTATTGAAGCTTTAGAAAATGCTGAATATGAAGTAAACTCTTTTTTGTTGTTAAATCTCATAGCTACAGCCCTAAAAATAAAGGTTGAATTTGAATTAGTTTTTTAGGTTTTTTTAGGAATAGCATAACGCACCCTACACTCTGTGATTGCGAGGGGGTGAGACCAGCGTTAATCTTTATCTATCTATCAACCAATATCCCCCGAGGCCATCTTCCCGTGGAACAGGCTAGAAGCCTATTTTAGATTAGGTACAATTAATGATACGATCGGTGCGTTACGGCGGCTTGTTAATTTTGGTTTTTTGACCGAATTGGTAGCCGCCTAACGCACCCTACATTTTACTAAATATATCGGTGAAAGAAAGGAGCATAAATTGGATGCTTACCTACAAAGCAATGTATAAATTTCTGGAACAGGGAGTCCATGGAGAAGTCTTGGATTTTCCCGGCGTGATTTCCTGGGGAAATGATCTAGCAGCAGTACGCCGTTCCTTAGCCAGTGCGCTGGTGGACATGGCAGAAGTTAATTTATCTAGGGGGGAATCCTTACCCTTGCCTAATGCGTTGTTAACAGACCCAGAAGCGGATTTAGAAGAACCAATTTATCTAATCTTTTCCGCATCAACCCATGTCCAAATTGTACCGACTTTGATAGCCTCATGAAGCGTCGAGATTTGTTACGTTATCTCAGTCAACAGGGTTGTCAATTGGTACGAGAAGGAAGTGAACATTCCATCTGGGAAAATCCACTCAATGGTCGGCGTACAGCCATCCCTCGACATAGAGAAATTGTCGAGTTTACTGCTGTGAGAATTTTTCGTCAGTTGGACATACCAGAACCTTGATCACAAGCGGCGATCGCTGACTACAATCAAGCGATTCAAATCAAACTTGACTATGCTTATCAGCAGCCTCCAAGACTCACCTCCCTTGGGGCTAGGCCTGCTGTAGAGAGTAAAACGTAGGGTGCGTTAGACGGCAAAAATTGCTGATTTGACTGGAAAGTGACAATCCGTCGTAACGCACCACCTATGATCAACATTTACTCATACCGGCGGTTACGTTTGCGGATAATCCAGAGGATAAACCAGATAACGAGGGCTATTAGAGCTATTTTTGAGACGGGAGCCAGATATTCTTCCACAAGGGGGTAATTTTTCCCTAAAAAGTAACCTGCTGCCGTTAAAAAAACGACCCAGAGGGTCGTGCCGATGGTGGAGTAAACTAAAAAGGGAATCATCGCCATGTGATTCATCCCAGCAGGCAGGGAAATCAAAGTTCGTACTCCGGGGACCAAACGACAGAGTAAAACCGCTTTACTACCGTGACGATTAAACCATTGATTGGCTTTTTGAATATCTTTAGCGGAAACAGTTATCCATTTGCCGTATTTATCGGCTAGTTTTTCGATTTTTTCCTCATCCACAACCCGACCGAGATAATACCAAGGTAGCGCTCCGACTACGGTTCCGACAATCCCCGCTACCACTGCCGGAATAAATTGCATTTGTCCCTCATGGACGGTAAAACCGGCTAGGGGCATAATTAATTCCGAGGGAATGGGAGGAAAAAGATTCTCTAAAAACATTAATAGGGCTATGCCTAAATAGCCCATAGAAGTCATTGTATTTGTAATCCATTCAGTCATATTTTTTTATGATTTAGAAAACAGTTTTAAAGTAAAGTATTTTCAGTAAACAGTAATCAGTAAAATGATAACTAATAACTAATAACTAATAACTAATAACTAATAACTAATAACTGATAACTAATAACTAATAACTGATAACTGATAACTGATAACTGATAACTGATAACTGATATTAGGTTCCGGAAGTCCAGGAGTTGATATATTCTAATTGGGCTTCGGTGAGAGTATCGATTTCAATCCCCATGGCTTGTAGTTTCAAGCGGGCGATTTCTTGGTCTAATTCGTAGGGAATCGAGTATATACCGGGGGCTAATTTACCCTTATTTTTAACCAAGTATTCTACACCGATCGCCTGATTAGCGAAACTCATATCCATAACGGCGCTAGGATGACCTTCGGCGGCTGCCAGGTTAACTAGGCGACCTTCACCGATAACAACGATGGATTTACCGCTTTTTAGGCTATATTGTTGGGTAAAGTTGCGAACTTCCTTGACATTATCGGCTTTTGCGCCTAAAGCTTGCAGGTCGATTTCAATATCAAAGTGACCGGAGTTGGAAACAATCGCCCCATCTTTCATCAGGTCAAAATGTTCGGCCCGGATAACGTGCTTGTTACCAGTGACAGTGATGAAGATATCGCCCTCCTTAGCGGCTTCATCCATGGGCATAACCCGGAAACCGTCCATCGCCGCTTCAATGGCGCGTACGGCGTTAATTTCGGTGACAATTACATTAGAGCCTAAACCTTTGGCCCGCATAGCCACGCCTTTACCACACCAACCATAACCAGCCACAACCACGGTTTTACCGGCGAGGAGGATATTGGTGGCGCGAATGATACCATCAAGGGTAGATTGACCTGTACCGTAGCGATTATCAAAGAAATGCTTGGTTTCTGCGTCGTTAACGTTCATTGCGGGGAAGGATAACACCCCGGCTTTGAGCATGGCTTGCAAACGGACGATACCGGTGGTAGTTTCTTCGGTAGTACCGATAATGTCGGGTAATTGGTGACTTCTTTCTTTAACCAGGGTGGCTACCACATCACAACCATCATCGATGATAATCTGGGGTTTATGATCGAGGGCGATTTGAACGTGACGGTGATAGGTGTCATTATCTTCCCCTTTGATTGCATAAACGGGGATGCCGTAATCAGCCACTAAACAAGCGGCCACATCATCTTGGGTGGAAAGGGGATTGCTGGCAATTAGTAACGCATCAGCGCCACCAGCTTTTAGTGCGATGGCCAAATTAGCGGTTTCGGTGGTAACGTGACAGCAAGCGACTAAACGCAGTCCAGCAAAGGGTTTTTCGATGGCGTAACGTTCGGCTAATTGACGCAAAACTGGCATTTCCCGACCGGCCCATTCGATGCGCTGTTTGCCGATGGGGGCTAAACTAATATCTTTGATGTCGTATTTCTGTTGAACTGGTGTTGCTACCATAAGGGGTTTTCCTTAAATACAAGCCTCGGCTATTGGTTAATTTAACTTAACATTGTCTGGGGATTTTCGCCAATGTCAAGCTTTCTACCGGTTTTTTATATAGGAAAAAGTTATCAATCCCTCGCTGACCTATCCAGAACTCAGTATATTGTCTCTATTCTGACCGATTATTTAGTACAATTAAACTATCACACAAGCTAAATTAAACTAGAAATCTCTATCTCGTGATGATAAGATCGACTAATGGGCGAGAAACTGACAGGCGTTAATCCCAAGATAATCCAATGGGCAAGAGAAAGGGCGAGATATTCTCTTGAGTCTGTGGCGGTCAAGTTTAAAAAAGATGTTTCTGTTATCGAAAAATGGGAGTCAGGAGAGGACTTTCCTACCTATAGTCAATTGGAAAAGTTAGCAGAAATATATAAACGTCCTCTCGCTTTATTCTTTTTCCCAGAACCTCCCCTAGAAGCGGAGGAAAAACAAGAATTTAGAACTTTGCCAGACTTTGAAATCGAAAATTTGGCCGCCGATACTATCTATGCTTTACGACAAGCCAAAGCGATGCAATTGTCGCTACAGGAAATTAATAATGGTATTAATCCTAGTACCAAGAAAATCTTTCAGGATATTGCGGTTAGCTCTAGGGATGATTTAAGGATATTAGCCGAACAGATCAGAAATTATTTAAACGTTACTCTAGAAGAACAACTGACCTGGAATGATCAGGAAACTGCCTTAAAAAAATGGCGGAGTGCCGTGGAAGAAGCCGGTATTTTTATTTTTAAGCGTTCTTTTAAGCAGCGAGAAATTTCGGGATTTTGCTTGATAGATATTGAATTTCCGATCATATATCTTAATAATAGCACGGAAAAATCTAGACAAATATTTACCATTTTTCATGAATTAGCACATATTCTTTTGCAGACTAATGGAATTACTAAGTCTGACGATAGATATATTAATAGTTTGCAGGGAGCAAATAAAAGTATCGAGATATTTTGTAATAAATTTGCTGCGGAGTTTTTGCTTCCTAATCATGTCTTTTCTGAGATAATCAGAGAAACAATAGTTAACGATAAAATTATCTCGAAAATTTCCAGTGATTATAAGATTATTCGAGAAGTAGTTCTACGAAAACTATTAGATAATAACTTTATTTCTCAGAAAGAATATACTATTAAAGTAAACGAGTGGTACAGTGAGCAGGTGGGAAAAAGTCAGGACAAAAATGAAAAATCTGGAGGTAATCCCTATGCTAATCAGGCGACATATTTGGGAGAAAATTACCTAAAACTTGTGTTCAATAAATACTATCAAGGCCAATACGATATCGAGCGTGTTGCTGATTATCTAAACATTAAAAAAGTTGCTACGGTGGAAAAACTTGAACAATATTTATTAGACAAAGGACTGTTTTGATGGTTTGCATTTTTGATACAAGTAGTTTTAAGGTTTTAGGAAACTATTTTCCCAAAAGTTTCCCCACCGTTTGGCAAAAAATCGATTTGCTTGTGTCAGAAGGTAAACTACAATCAGTACGCGAAGTGCTTAAAGAAGTAGAATATGGCAATAATCAACAATTTGTTTTAGATTGGATAGACTTCAATAAACAAATATTTTTACCACCCACTGAGCAGGAAAGTTTATTTATTCCTGAAATTTTTTCTATAAGAAACTTTAAGGATTTAGTGAGTGAAAAAGCAAGATTACAAGGAAAGCCAGTGGCAGACCCATTTATTATTGCCGCTGCTAAGATAAAAGACGGTTGCGTAATTACCGAAGAAGCCTTGAAGCCTAATGCTCCCAAAATCCCCACAGTCTGTCAACACTTTTCTATCGATTGTACCAATGTTCAGGGTTTAATGGAGCGAGAAGGTTGGCAATTTTAAAACTAAAATTAATGGATAAATTGCCAATAAATTTATATGTTGAAAAGGCTTTTTCTGGAAAACTAATAACCATGTTCAGCCAGAAATTCTAGGCTAATCTCGCTAGGAGGGTGATAAGAGCGCATTCCTAACAATTTTTCCACATATTTGCCTAAAATATCCCCTTCTAGATTCACCCAATCGCCTAATTTTAAATGGGAAAGATTGGTTTCGGCGTAGGTGTGGGGGATGACAGCCACTTTAAACCAGCTGCCGTAGGCATCACAATCGGCGACGGTTAAACTAATGCCATTAACAGCTATACTGCCCTTACCGACGATATAACGAGCTATGTAGTTATTCCACTGCTCTTCTAGGGAACTAGGGGCAGCAAAGGTCATTTCCCACGAATTAGCCACGATTATCGATTCGACTAAACAGCCAATACCGTCCACATGGCCGGTGACAAAATGACCGCCGATTTTACTACCCACCCGCAAAGAGGTTTCTAGGTTAACGTTGGTTTCTGTTTTAATCCTTCGTCCTAAAGTAGTGCGCTGTAGGGTTTCTGGGGAAGCGGTGGCCACAAAACCCTCTGGGAGAATTTCCTCGACTGTCAAACAAACCCCATCCACAGCCACACTATCACCAATCATTAAATCTCGGATAATTGTATCAGAGGATACAGACAAATATAGTCTATCGGTATCCACGACCCGAATCGTTGCCAAGGCTTGAATTAATCCTGTAAACATCGGCTTTTTTCTCGACTATAAATCCTTATGAGTGAAAGATTGGGCATTTTCCCCAGAATAATCGGCGACAATATGACCATCTCCGGCTAATTGATATTTGTAGGTCACTAATCCCTCTAATCCCACCGGACCGCGGGGAGGCATTTTTTGGGTACTGATACCCACTTCGGCCCCGAAACCGTAACGGAAACCATCGGCAAATCGAGTGGAACAATTATGAAAAACTCCGGCGGCATCGACTCGATCGCTAAAGGTTTTGGCCGTGTTAAAATTTTCGCTGACAATGGCTTCCGTGTGTCGAGAACCGTAATAATTAATATGTTCGATTGCCGATTCCAGACTATCGACAATTTTAATTGACAGGATTAAATCACTATATTCGGTTTGCCAGTCTTCTTCTGTGGCCAATGGTACGTTAATAATCTGACGAGTTGTTTCATCTCCTAATAATTTAACCTTTTTTTCCTCTAATGCCCGGGCTAATGCGGGTAAAAATTGTCTAGCGATGTCTTGATGAACCAATAAAGTTTCAATGGTATTACAAGCGGCAGGATATTGGGTTTTGCCATCGACGGTAATCCTAATTGCTTTGCTTAAATCGGCTTCTTTGTCGATGTAGAGATGACAGATACCATCGGCATGACCGAGGACGGGAATGCGGGTATTATTTTGGATATAACGAACAAATTCGTTAGAACCTCTAGGAATAATTAAATCGATGTATTGCTCAAGTTTTAATAGTTCCTGAATTTCTTCTCGTGTTGTTAATAATCGTACCGCCGCCGGATTAACTTTAGTTTGACTCAAGGCCTGATGAATAATTGTTACTAAAGCTTGACAAGAACGGATCGCTTCTTTCCCCCCTTTTAAAATAACGCCATTACCGGATTTAATCGCTAAACTGGTAATTTGAATTAAAGCATCGGGACGAGCTTCAAAAATAACCCCTAAAACCCCTAAAGGACAGGTTATTCTCCGAAGAGTTAAACCTTGATCTAATTCCCGATTAATTTGCATCGTAGCTAAAGGATCTGCTAATTTAGCCACATCTCGCACCCCGGCAATAGCGGCTTTTAATTTGCTGGAACTTAACTCTAATCGCGCACATAAAGCCTGAGATAATTCCATCGCCTTGGCGGTTTGAACATCGGCCATATTAGCTTCTAGTATCTTATCGGCATTGGCAGTTAAAGCCTCAGCAATAGCCTCTAAAGCTTCATTCCTTTCTTCGTTAGTCAGGATAGCCAGTTGACGACTCGCTTGACGGGTTTCTCGTGCGATTTCGGGGAGGGATAGAGAAGTTGTAACCATAGAAAATTAAACGTAATAACCGCTATCTTGTTTATTTTATCTTATTTTTGATCAAGTTTCAGGGTCATTAGACCTCATTGTAAAAATCAAAAATTGTTGTTAGGGTTAGGCTTCGGCCGTGAGCTCAGCCGAACGGAGTCGGTAGTTAGGAGAATTAAAGATGAATAATAATCAATTAAATGGTCTATTTAGGGATTTTATGGGTGCATCTCATTTTTGTAAATCTACTGAGTTGGGATTTTTAAGGGGAAACTCCCTGCTAAAATTGAGCGTTATTTCCGATTTTATCACTCAATCCAAACCTTTGGGGGGTTCTACCCCCCAAACCCCCCGTTGGGGGCGTGGCGCCGCCCCCAAACCCCCCGCGCATTAGCTTTTCGGTGAGATGCTTACACGCAGCTGCTGACACATTTGTAATCATTTAAGAGTCCCTGATAATTGCTGACTGTCGGTATTTCTGTAAGTGTGATACCATTTTTCTTTATTCCTGTCCCTCTCCCTTTCTGGGAGAGGGGTTCGGGATGAGAGTAATTAACTATCTCCACCATTACTTTATAAAAATGGCATAAGATGCACCTGATTTTAGGCAATTTAATCCTTATTTTTGCCGTTTTTGAACCATCAAAAATTAATTAGGCAAGAGGTTTATTGAAGGTTATCAACTTTTGTCATGACTGGCATAAATCTAGTTACCTAGAAAAAATAGCCGAAATTAGTGATTTTTCTATCCTAGACCTGTAGAGACATTATAGTTAACATCCCTACAGAATCTAGACTATCTAGACCGGATTGGCAATCAGACAGTTAGATACTTCTTGACGCGCCCAACTATCGGCGGCTAAAATATCATCTAGGCTAGGGGTAGAACTGTTATGAATCGCAAAACGATCGCACACTTTTTCAATCACCCGGGGAATATCTAAGAAACTAATCTTTTCTTCTAAAAATAATGCTACCGCTTGTTCATTGGCCGCGTTTAATACTGCTGGCATTGCCCCACCTGCGCGGCCGGCTGCATAAGCTAATCCCATACAGGGATATTTTTGATGATCGGGTTCTTTGAAGGTTAAACTGCCGGCTTTAACTAAATTTAAAGGTTCCCAATCCGTATAAATTCTTTCGGGCCAAGACAAGGCATATAACAGGGGTAAACGCATATCAGGCCAGCCTAATTGGGCTAAAACTGAGGTATCCTGTAACTCAATTAAAGAGTGAATAATACTTTGGGGATGAATAACAATATCGATCGCATTATAATCGACACCAAATAAATAATGAGCTTCGATAACTTCTAGACCTTTATTCATTAAAGTAGCCGAATCGATGGTGATTTTTCTGCCCATCGACCAGTTAGGATGTTTCAGGGCATCAGCTACGGTTACTTGCGGCAATTTTTCCACCGGTAAATCGCGAAAAGCACCCCCAGAAGCGGTGAGAATAATCTTTTTTAATCCCCCGGGGGGAACTCCCTGTAAACATTGAAAAATAGCTGAATGTTCCGAATCGGCAGGTAATAATTTAACTCGGTGTTTTTCCACTAAAGGCAGCACCACCGGACCGCCAGCAATCAGAGTTTCCTTATTAGCGAGGGCGATATCTTTACCGGCAGTAATAGCGGCAATCGTGGGCAGCAATCCCGCACAACCGACAATTCCCGTGACGACGCTTTCGGAATCGCCATAACGGGCCACTTCGATTACTCCTTCCTTTCCTGCTAGGATAATCGGGGTATAGTCAAGGTCGGAAATTAGGCTTTTTAGGTCTTCTAGTTGACTTTCGTTATTAATCGCCACGATTTGCGGGCGAAATTGCCGAATTTGCTCCGATAGTAGTTGAATATTATTACCCGTGGCTAATCCTACCACTTGAAACTTATCGGGATGATCGGTGACAATATCGAGAGTTTGAGTGCCGATCGAGCCTGTAGAGCCTAAAATCGAGATTTTTTTCATTAGAAACTTAATATAATTTGGGGATTAGCTTTAAATATACGTTCTCCGGGGTCTTTCCGGCACAGCAGCGTAAATATTAAACATTTGTTAAAAAAGTTGATAGTTTGACCTTTTTATGCTACGGCTTAGAAAAAGTTAGCGATAGAGATGGTGACAGAGAAGAAATCGAATAGAAAGGCCAATGGATTAGGCTGTCTAGCGGGGGGTCTGGTTTTTTGCCTCTTATTTCCCCTGTGTTTTTTCTTTTTTGGTTGGTTATCCTTCGCTCTTGGGATGAGTTGTGCTTTCCCCAGTCAATGTTCGACAGAGGAGGAAATAATCAAGTTTATCCTATCAATGATTTCGTTTTTTGGGGGAGGATTCGCCGTACCTATATTCCTCAGTTGTGCCGTGGGAAAAGCCGTCAGATTTGGGTTAAGTCGTAGAAAAAATAACCGAACTTAAACATAAGTTCGGTTAGATTTAATTTAACAACTGGATAAAACTAACTTTCTGTCGCCGTTGCTGTGGTGGGAGGCAACTTAATATTAGTAGCTAATCCCAGAATTTGCAGCAGACGAATGGTCATCCAAGTCAGGTCAACTTCCCACCATTGTAGGCCATGACGGGCAGAATACTGATAGGCATGGTGATTATTGTGCCAACCTTCACCGAAAGTTAAGAGAGCAACCCACCAACAATTTTTAGAATTATCGTGGGATTCATGGCTAACATAACCAAATTTGTGGGTGGCACTGTTGACAAACCAAGTGGAGTGGAAAACTAAGACCAAGCGAACAAAAATTCCCCAAATTACAAACGGCCAACCACCCATAGCATAGAGAATTAAGCCTAAAACAATTTGGATAGGAACAAAATAATTTTGACAGAATTTATAGAAAGGATCGTCGGCGATATCTTGGGTAAAACGGGCAATTTCTTCGTCGGCAGGAATTTCGTGTAACATCCAACCCATGTGACTCCACCAGAAACCTTTATTAGAATCGTGGGGATCGGGAGCAGTATCAGAATATTTATGATGAATACGATGTAAACCTATCCATGCGATCGCACCCCCCTGACAAGCGAGGGTTCCGCACAAAACCAAAAAGTATTCTAACCATTTGGGAGTCTTAAAACTCCGATGGGAGACCAAACGATGAAAACCGAGGGTAATTCCTAAACCCCCAGTAATCCAATAGAGAATTAATGTCACTCCCACAGCACCCCAGCTAAAATTGCCAGGCAAGAAGGCTAAAAGAGCCACTAAGTGGATAAAAGCCATGTAGATGAGAGTCACCCAGTCGATGGGAAGTTTTTCGGAAGTCGCAACAGTCATTGAATAACCCAAAGGGAAACAACAGGAGACAGAGCATCATTGTCTTATCTGTCTCGATTTGACACAGGGGGAACTTTGACGCTTATTGACACTCCCGTCGCTAAAAGCGAGGGATTCTTGGTTCAACGAGTCCACTTAAATTAGATGCCTTGCGTTATCCAACCCAGAGGTGGTTCTCTCCCCAAGCATTACTTTTCGTATGCCCCACGATAGTTGTATTTCTACAAAATTTGCTTGAATTGAAGTGTTAGCTTCAAATACTGCTTTGTCTAGTTCCTGCAAAGATTTTACCTACCTACAGGTAGAAACTAGAACAATTAGGCAGAACCCCAGCTCTTGATTGTCAAGGTGCATATAGCGTAGTGATTAGACTACATGGGTTTTTAGAGCGGTTGATTACCCTATCCGCTATACTTGTATGGTAGCTATTTTGCCTGGATAGGTCAAGACCCTTAAAAGAAGAAGTTATTCGAGATTTTGTCAGGAGACTGGACACCTATTTTTAATCGTGCTTCGTGTCACTGAGCTTGTCGAAGTGCTGTTCTAGGCTGCCCTTTGTTTCATCCCGTCGCTAAAAGCGAGGGCTTCGGCCGTGAGCTTAGCCGAACGGTCTTCACCCCGACACTTGAGATAAATAGTAACAAATATCACAGTCTATTGTTTGATGGATATCCCCTCTCTACTCCACAGGGCAGAAAAGGCCCTACTCCCCATCTTTTCGGAAATTGACGCACAGGTCAAGGAAAATCTCCGTAAAGTCCTCGCTGCTTTCCGTGAAAACCGCGTCGGGGTGCATCATTTCGCTAGTGTTAGTGGTTATGGTCATGATGACTTGGGACGGGATACTTTAGATCAAGTGTTCGCCCAAGCCCTGGGGGCCGAAAAGGCAGCGGTGCGGGTACAATTTGTTTCAGGAACCCATGCGATCGCCTGTGCCTTGTATGGGGTTCTTCGACCGGGGGATGAGATGTTAGCGGTAGCCGGTGCGCCCTACGATACCCTAGAGGAAGTAATTGGGATTAGGGGCAGTGGTCAAGGCTCTTTAAAGGATTTTGGCGTTAGTTATCGGCAATTAGAGCTAGATTCTACTGGTGCGATCGATTGGTTTGCCTTGACAACAGCAGTTAAACCCCAAACCCGTTTAGTGCATATTCAAAGGTCTTGCGGTTATTCGTGGCGATCGAGTTTGTCTATTGACGAAATCGAGAGAATTGTCCGTATAGTTAAACAACAAAACCCGCATACGGTCTGTTTTGTTGATAATTGCTATGGGGAATTTATCAACACCCAAGAACCCACCGACGTGGGAGCAGATCTGATGGCCGGTTCTCTAATTAAAAACCCCGGAGGTACAATTGTCACGGCCGGGGGATACATAGCAGGTAAAGCGGAATTAGTGGAAATGGCCTGCTATCGTCTAACAGCACCGGGGATCGGTGGGGAGGGAGGGGCAACTTTTGACCAAAATCGTCTTCTCTATCAGGGATTGTTTCTAGCGCCGCAAATGGTGGGAGAAGCGATGAAAGGCAGTCATTTAATTGCCTATGTGGGCGATAAGTTGGGTTATCCGGTCAATCCTGCCCCTTTTGTGCCTCGACGCGATATTATTCAAGCAATTAAACTCGGTTCTCCCGATAAGCTGATCGCCTTCTGTAAAGCCATTCAAGCCTATTCTCCCATCGGTTCCTACTTGGAGCCCATTCCTGCCCAAATGCCGGGCTATGAGAGCCAAGTAGTGATGGCTGGTGGCACGTTTATCGATGGCAGCACCTCGGAATTCTCCGCCGATGGACCCCTGCGGGAACCCTATATCGTTTTTTGTCAGGGAGGAACCCATTGGACCCATATTTCCTTGGCCTTAGAACAAGCGATCGCTGCTTTATCTTGAATGGTTCCTCTTAAAAAGTTTTTCTTGGGGGTAGGTTTTGGGGTGTTAGGGAATTTAGCCAAAATTTCCCCATCTCCCTAAATCCCTATCTCCTAACTTCCTGTCTTTGTGGTTAACAAAAAGGGAACAGTCAAGAAGCAAAAGTGCCATTAATACAGATTTTCCCCATCATTATTTATTCCTTTTTTATTTTTGTTCAGGACTTATTGATTCATTTAGGCTCTTTTTTGGGGACAATTCCTAATTTTTAAGATCAATGTAGATTGACAAAAATGAGATGCAGCCACTTCTCGAATTGGTTTAACTCGATGCCGGACGGGAAAATAACCACAAATCTAACTATACTCATTACAATATAAATATCAACGACCACGATAAAAGCTCTTATGCGGGTAACTCTAAAATCGGCCTTGAGTGACAGTAATATCGATGCTAATCAAAGCAGCAGTCAACGTCAACTGATGCTATCGATCGCCGCCACCAGTGAACAGATCAACACAAATTTACCGATTAATCTTTGTTTAGTTCTCGATCATAGCGGTTCTATGCAGGGAAAACCCCTAGAAACGGTCAAAAAAGCGGCTTTAAGTTTAATAGAATCCCTTGGTATTAATGATCGTCTCTCGGTGATAGCTTTCGATCATCGCGCTAAAGTTATTCTTCCCTCCCAATCACGACAGGATGATCTGACCTTAATTCGCTCAAAAATTAAACAGTTACAAGCGGGAGGAGGCACGGCGATCGATGAAGGGATAAAATTAGGCATTCAAGAAAGTTCTACCAGCAGCAAAGGTTATGTGTCTCATATTTTTCTGCTTACCGATGGTGAAAATGAACACGGAGATAATCAACGCTGTTTAAAATTAGCCGCAGTAGCAGCTGAGTACGGTATCACCTTAAATACCTTCGGTTTTGGCGATCATTGGAATCAAGATATCCTAGAAAAAATTGCCGATATCGCTGGCGGAAGTTTATCCTATATCGAAAGACCCGAACAAGCTTTAATTGAATTTACTCGTCTATTTAACCGTCTGCAATCTGTGCGGTTAACTAACGCTTTCCTCCAATTAGAATTAGATGCCCAGACTCATTTAGCGGAGTTAAAACCCATTGCCCAAGTTGCCCCAGAAACCATAGAAATGAGCCTACAAAAAGAGGGGAATTTTTACATCACCCGTTTAGGGGATTTAATGATAGATGAAGAAAAAATTCTCCTCCTCAATCTTTATATTGACCAAATTCCCCCCGGTACTCACACCATAGCTAAGGTAAAGATTCGCTACGATGATCCCGCTTCCGGTCAAAAAGGGCTAGAAACTGCGACTGTTAGCCTTGATATCACCTCCCAAGCTCTCTATCAATCCCAATTAAACGATCAAGTTCAGAAATCGATTCTGACTTTAGCCAAATATCGTCAAACCCAAATCGCTGAAGAAAAATTAAAACAGGGCGATCGAGCGGCCGCCGCCACCATGCTACAAACCGCGGCCAAAACAGCCCTACAATTGGGAGAAAAAAATGCCGCCACTGTCCTCCAAACTAATGCCACCCGTTTACAGGTGGGAGAAGAATTGAGCGAGGGAGATTTAAAGAAAACCCGCATTATTGCTAAAACAAGACTACAAACCGATGGATAAACCACTTATTGAAACAAAATCCCGATTCCCAGCAAAGCAATCATCACCCCGAAAATCGCCCGCAAGTTAATCCGATCCCCCATCATGGCAGCGATCGGCAGGACAAATAAAGGACTGGTGGCGGTGAGAGTTTGGGCAATACCCACAGGAGAGAATTTTAAAGCAGTTTGCTGTAACCATATCCCTAAAAACGTACTGCCAAAAGCGGTGACAATAATAATAGCAATCAGACGCAATGACCAGTTAATCGCTGGTGATGATTCCTGACGGCGAAAAAACATCATAATTAACACTATTCCCGTCCCCGCTAACAGACGAAAAAGGGTACTCTGCAAAGACGACATTCCCGACTCCACCAGTGCCTGACGAGATAAAACCGCCCCCACCGCTTGGGAAATCGCAGCGATTAAAGCCCAGGCAATTCCTCGCCGCCAAGGACGTTGACTATTGATTTCGGGAGTTTTTTCGGAAATAACCCAAGCAACCCCGAAGATGGTCAAAATAATGCCAATATAAGCCGATATTTTCAGGGATTCCCCCAAAAAAGTCGCCGCCAGAATCGCCCCCAAGGCAGGCGAAAGGGTTTCTAACAGGAGGGTTTTTCGCGGTCCCAAATAATTAAGGGCGGTAAAATAGGCCGTGTCACCGATTCCTATACCAATTGCGCCACTTGTCAAGAGTATAAATACCGAACTTTGTTGATTAACATCGCGCCATTGTCCGGAAAGGGGCAGCGTCAGGGCAATTAAAGCGATCGCGACTACTCCTTTCAGAAAATTAAGCAATAAAGGCGGGATTTTCTGGCCTAATAGGCTATAAATCGCCGCAGAAACCGCCCAAAGCGCCGCCGCACTCAAAGCCGCTATCTCTCCCGTTAAATTTTCACCGAGACTAAATCCGTTGGGCATTATCATATTTGTCAGGAGACAGTATTAAGAAGACTCCGAGACTCCGAGACTATTTTTATTTATTATCCCCATTTCCCACACGCCACACCCTTGACAATCAAGACAGTCGCTAATTTAGTGATTTAATAAAACCGACCACTGCTGCAGAAGATAAAAACTATGTGTATTCTCGGTTTTGATCCGGGTAAGGATAAATGTGGGATCGCCGTCAGGTCATCGACGGGGAAAATTTATACCCATGAGGTGATAGCATCGTCACAAGCGATCGAGCGTTTAGCCAGTCTCTGTCAACAATATCCGATCGAATTACTGGTGATGGGGAATCAAACCACCTCAAAAAGTTGGCGCGAAAAAATTGCCGCTCGTGTCACCATCCCGATTACTCTAGTAGATGAACGCAATAGTACCCTAGAAGCTCGCGATCGCTATTGGCAAATGTTCCCTCCCAAAGGATTACAGAAACTCATCCCCCAAGGTATGCGTCTTCCCGATCGCCCCATTGATGATATAGTAGCGATTCTGCTGATTGAACGTCATTTACAGTCCAAATAATGTCACACTACAAAATAGACACAGCAGGGTGAATTGACGATGCTCCTAAGTAAAGGTTTTGAAGTGGAAATGTACACCGGAACGGCAGCCGGAGAAGTTATCGGTTTATCCGATCGCATTGTCAAGGATTTAGATGGTTTTGTCCGAGAACCGGATAGTCGTAACGTAGAATATACTACGGCCCCCATGACTAACTATGACCGTCTTTTATGCGCTACTTTAAAACCTCGTCTGGCTCTACGGCAATATTTGCGTCGTTTAGGCGATTATACCCTCATCCCCGGCAGCACCCTCTCCTTGGGCGATAGTCAATATTTTTATCGCAGTGACCCCCACAATCCCTATCATGACTATATCGAACAGACCTACGGCACTAATGTAGTCACGGCCAGTATTCATATTAACGTCGGTATTAGCGATTATGAGGATTTAATGCGTGCCTGTCGCTTAATTCGCCTAGAAGCTCCTTTATACTTGGCTTTAAGCGCTTCCTCTCCTTTTCTCGATGGTAAAATCACCGGTTCCCATTCCCGTCGTTGGCAAGTTTTCCCCCAAACTCCCGCTTCTGTTCCCCTCTTTGAAAGTCATAAACATTTTGTCACCTGGACTGAGGAACAATTAAAACTCGGTACGATGCAGAATGTTCGTCATCTCTGGGTTTCGGTACGTCCTAACGGTAGCAATCGTCCCTATAATCTCAATCGTTTAGAATTGCGAATTTGTGACCTGATTGCTAATCCTATTAGTTTATTAGCAGTTATGGCTTTTTTAGAGGCCCGTTTAACTCAACTTTTACAGGATCCCCAATTAGACCCCTTAATTTTAAGTCAATTACCCAGCAGCAATCGCAGCGATGATTTATTAACTTTAACCCAAGAAAACGAACAGGCCGCCGCACGTTTTAGTCTTGATGCAACCCTGAAACATTGGTACGATGGCCGGGAAATCTTAGCTAGGGATTGGATTAAAGACCTCTATGTTCAAGTTTATCCGATCGCTAAAGAAAGGGGTTTTAGTTGTTTCCTCTCTCCCCTACAAAAAATCCTCCGCGAGGGTAACACCGCACAACAATGGTTAAAACAATACGACCAGGGTATGGATGTTAAAAGTATTATCAAACAGGCGATTATTACCCTAGAAAAACAGGAACGAGACTTAGAACATAAATTATGTCAGCATATTCTAGTCGCTTAAATAATTATTTTAAGGCCATGGTAATTAAACCCTGTTGACCGAGAAGAATTTCCCGCAGCAGCGTACAAATTCCCACCCAAATAATCGGAGAAATGTCAACTCCTCCCAAGGGGGGTATGAGTTTACGCACGGGGATTAAAAAAGGTTCCGTTGGCCAGGCAATCATATTAAAGGGAAAGCTATTTAAATCTACCTGTGGATTCCAAGTCAGCACGATCCGTAAGATAAACAAAAGGGTCATCAACCCTAAGATAATTCCCAATGTCCAACTTAATGCGATCGCTGTGTCCATAGTCTCCAATCCCTTCTTTTTTACCGATTATCTTCCCTAAAATATAACAGTTTTTGTCTCATAATCGCCCCAGCACCCTGCCAGTTATTCTTGTCAACCTCCCGGGTAAAAATGCCTCCAAGAAAAAGTCCCCATAGGGCTTGACAAATCAGCCAGACTTGACTTATACTTTTGTTATAATGGGAATCCGTGTCGTCCAGGAGACCCTCTCTTTTCAGGCCAGATAACGACCATCTTTTGCTGACCTCAGAAGTAATTAGGGTTTGCTGAACATCAGTGGGAGCCTTGCTAGAAAAAGGTTTTACTACTTTTTCAGAAAGAAGTGCAAGAAACAAATGTTGAGAAATCGATCCGAGGTACTCAAAACCCTTGCACTTTCGCTCCTCGATTGCAAAGAGTTCCGCTTCCCAGAGTGCGAGGTTATTCTGTTATTCTGACTTCCCCTACCGAAGACTGGCGGCCGGATTCTGACTCCTGACTCCTGAATACTGAATACTGACTCCTAACCCCACCAACAAACTTTTTGCCGCAAACCCTAATCAAAGATGACAGAATTTCGCATCGAGAAAGACAGCATGGGAGAAATTCCCGTACCTGCCGATAAACTTTGGGGAGCGCAGACCCAAAGATCCCTACAATACTTTAGTATCGGTGATAATCTCATGCCCCGGGAGATGATCCGGTCCTATGCCATTCTCAAAAAAGCCTGTGCAATTGTCAATCAGCAAAAAAATCGTCTCAGTCAGGAGAGAAAAAATCTTATCTGTCAAGTCTGCGATGAAATTTTAGCCGGACAACACGCAGATAACTTTCCCCTCTACGTTTGGATGACGGGAAGTGGCACCCAATTTAACATGAACATCAACGAAGTCATCTCCAATCGTTGTAGTCAACTGACGGGGAATCCTCTGGGTAGCAAAACTCCCGTGGATCCCAACGATCATGTTAATATGTCCCAATCGACTAATGATTCCTTTCCCTCGGCCATGTATATTGCCGTTGCCTTGGCAGTCAAGGAAAAATTAATTCCCAGTCTGCAACTATTACGGAATAGTCTCGATGAAAAGGCGCAATTATGGGCAAATATAGTTAAAATTGGTCGCACTCACCTACAGGATGCCACCCCTTTAACCCTCGGACAAGAATTCTCCGGTTATGTGGGTTTATTGGATGATGGCAGCGATTGGCTAGAAAAATGTCTAGAAAAAGTCTATCGTTTATCCTTGGGAGGAACTGCCGTCGGTACGGGAATTAATGCTCCCCCAGATTTTGATCGAGATGTGGCTGCCGAAATCGCTAATCTGACCAAATTACCCTTTATTACGGCTCCTAATAAGTTTACCGTGCAAGGTTCCCACGATGCTCTAGTTTTCTTGAGCGGGGGACTGAAAACTATCGCTAGTTCCCTCTATAAAATTGCTAATGATATCCGTTTACTTAGCTGTGGTCCCCGTTGTGGATTAGGAGAATTACAGCTGCCGGAAAACGAACCGGGTTCTTCAATTATGCCTGGGAAAGTTAATCCCACCCAATGCGAAGCTTTATCGATGATAGCAGTGCAGGTGATGGCTAATGATTTAGCGGTGACGATGGGAGGCGCCGGGGGACATCTGGAAATGAATGTCTATAAACCGCTGTTGATTCATAATCTCATGCAGTCTATCCGGCTGCTCACGGATGGTTGCGCTAATTTCTGTCAGTTTTTGGTTAAGGGGATGACTGCTAATCAAAAACAAATTGAGACTTTTTTAAATCAGTCCTTGATGCTGGTGACTGCTTTAAGTCCCGTGATTGGCTACCAAAAGGCTGCCTACGTCGCTCATTATGCCCTAGAAAGGGATTTAACCCTGAAAGTGGCAGCCTTGCAACTAGGATACATCAACGAGGCAGATTTTGATCGCATTGTTGACCCCGCTAAGATGGTGAATCCCTACGTTGCCGATGGTTAATTGTCTGAGGGGATAACTGCTGTAAAAATTAGAGGTCGCAGGCAGGCACGGATTCCCATTATATATATAAGCATAAGGCAAGCGGCGGGATTTGTCAAGCCCCGCCAGCAGAAATTTCTCCTAAACTTGGCTAATGATAGCGAAGAAAACAAAGAGAAAAATCATAAATGCTGCTGCCATGCGGAAGAAGGATTTAGGAAGATTAATAACTTTCTCCAGTTGTAGGAAACCCACCAGAAAATAAGCTGCGATTGCCAGGAGAATCGGGATAACTAAGCGCAATATTGCGCCAAGGGGACCAGAGAAAAACTCACCGATTTTATAGCGGGGTGTATTTTCTTCTGCGTGAGGAGGAATAGTTACACTTGTCCAAGTTTCTCCCCCATCGGTGGAACGAAAAACTGTAGTTTTAGCGCCACCAAAACCGAATAAAGTTTGATCTTGGGCGTAATTAGGAGAAAACTGGACGGAGATCCCAGAGGAAGGGATACTATGAATTTTCACTAGGGGTATTTTAGGATCACCAATTGATTTAAAAGTTTCTCCGCCATCGGTAGATTTAAACAATCCATCTCCCTGTAAACTAACTATTACCGTGCGATCATTAGCATAATCAGGAGAGATAGCAATGGTTTCTACTGATGCTTGCGGATTAAACCCCGGTTTCTCTAATTTTGTCCAACTTTTAGCCCCATCTTTGGTGACAAACAAACCAGAAATTGTCCCAGCAAAAATAGTTCCATCGCTGGGATAATTGGGAGACATTGCCAACTGCACATTAGAGCTTTTTGATAGGGGGGTTCCTTGACTGACATTTTTCCAAGTTAGTCCACCATCAACACTTTGATAAATCCCCTCTTTTCCCGTGACAAACAAAGTTTTATCCTTAGCAAAATCGGGGGAAGCTACCATAGCAGGGGCATAATTACCAGAAATTCTGCCCACTTCACTGATATTTTTAACCGTATTTCCTCCATCGGTAGAACGAAATATTCTACCCTGCTGATTGGTGAGAAAAAGAGTTTTATCCTTGGCAAAATCTGGAGAAGGAACTATCCTCGGACCGCGGACTCCTTTGTCAATTTCGATAATTTTCCAGAAATCACCACCGTTATCGGATTTGGCAAATCTATTGCGTAAAAACCCAGCAAAAATAGTTCTATCTTCTCCATAGTTAGGAGAAAAAGCAATGTCAAAGAAACGCCGGGGATCCTGTCCTGATTCTTCGGGATCTTTACCAAGTCGATAAACCTCTAAACCGCGATTAATTGGTGTCCAAGTTTCCCCTTTATCGCGACTGATGAAGATATTGCCTACATAATTAGCAATGACGACAGTACCATCCTGGGCATAATTAGGAGAAACCGCCATAGCGGTAACTGTTGCCCGGGCTAAAGTTTCTGTTTCCTGCCATTTCTTGCCGCTATCCGTGGTTTTAAATAAGCCATTAAATCCCCCTAAAAACATCGTGTCTTCAACGACTTTTAAATCCATAAAGTGGGGAACTTTATAATCATCAGCCTGTTTATCTTTCGTTAAACCCTCGCTCATTCTTGTCCAACTTTTGCCCCCATCCTGAGAAACATACATTCCGTCATACCAAGTAATGGCATAAAGGGTGGAGTTTTGGGCATAGTCGGGAGAAATAACGATGTCTTCGATGATTTTATCCTTAATTCCTTCGTTGACGGATTGGAAGGTTTTACCATCATCAACGGTTTTAAAAATACCTGCTTTTTTTGTGCCGACAAAAAAGGTTTTATCCCTGTCCAAATTAGGAGAAAAAGCAATTGTATCTACTGCCCCCACATTGGTAGGTAAGGGGAGATTCTGCCAAGTTTTCCCCCCATCGGAGGAACTGTATAATTTACCTTCTTCATCCCCGAAAAAAATTCGCCCCGGATTGTTGGGGGTAATAGCTAGAGAGGTTATCAGTGCCGTGGTGGGGAAAATATTTGACCAATTTTTACCGCCATCTTCGGTTAAATAAACCCCTTTTTCTAATCCCACTGCCGCTGCTATATTGGGATCAGAAGGGGCAATTTCTACGAAGTTAATAAAGTTAGTTTCTAAACCCTGATTAACTTTCTGCCAAGATTCCCCCGCATCTTCACTTTTATAAATACCATCGGATCTTGAAGCTAAATAGAGAATATTTTTATTGAGGGGAGATAGGGACAGGGAACTTAATTCCCCCGTATAATCTAAACCTTGAATTAATCTTTTCCAGTTGCTACCTCCATCGCTAGACTTATAAAAGTTATTTCGCACCAAGATATATACTGTATTATCTGTCTGGAAATCAGGAGAAACTTCCACTTGACTAATTACATCATGGGGACGATGGGAAAAAGCAGCATTACCCCAAAGACAAAAAACTGTAGCGATTATCAATAAAATGAGATTAAACTTGTGGCCGAATCTCAGCAAACTTTGGCGATTAATCATAGTTAAACTGCTAATATCGAGGATAAAAATTGACCTAATCTAGCAAAGGGCGATCAAAATTTAAGCAAGGGTTCTGTAAGAGTATAGACGAAAATGGCGATTATAACCATTACTAAAATCGGGCTTATTTGCCATCAGCATAGATTAGAACCAATCTCTACACTTTGATTATTGTAGAGACTCATTGCCTTTTGTAACCCTTGTTTGAGACCAAGTTCGATCGCTTTTCTGGACAAGTCTAACACTTTCAAGATCACTTCGTTTTCTTGGGGAGTGAATCGGCCTAAAACATGGGAAATAGTCGCTTTTTCGGTTGATTTACCGATTCCTATGCGTAAACGAGCGAATTTTTCCGTGCCAACGTGGGCAATCATCGATTTAATACCGTTGTGTCCGCCCGCCGATCCCGATAGACGGATTCTCAACCGGCCTAGGGGCAGATCCATATCATCGTAAATGACTAAAATCGACTCTGGTGCTAGTTTATACCAGTCCAGCACCGAGCGCACCGATTGCCCGGAGCGATTCATATAGGTTTGGGGTTTCAAAAGACGAATTTTGCCAGGGAGGGGACCGTCACCCTCGGCGATAAAACCTTGAAATCGCTTGTTTTCCTGCCAAGATAGCCCCCAATCCCTCGCTAATGAGTCCACAGCTTCAAAACCGATATTATGACGGGTGCGATCATATTTGGGTTCGGGATTACCCAAACCGATAATTAGCCGAGGAATAATTAAATTAGGGGTTTTATCGGAATTCATAGGGGAAAATCGGGTTTTTAACCAGGACCCGATTCTTATTATCACCGAATTAGCACTCCGAGCGCTGGAACAAAGTTTCTAGATAAACCTTGGCACAGCTATTTTGTTCCTCAAAATTCATCCTTTCGGGGGATTGACAATTAAGTAGGAAAAATGATAATGCCGCCGTAAACACACCATCTTGATCCCAACTGGGGTGAGTTTCTAGGTATTGTTGTAGGGATTGGTGGAGGATTTCGGGGATTTCTGCCAAGATACTGACTGATGTATTCATATCGTTTACCTCTGATCGGAAGTGGGGAAATCCCTGACTGGTGCAGTGGACAGTAAGGACTATTGTGAGCCAAGTTGGGGGGAGTTGCAATATTACCAGATGTAAAGGAATGCTTTAGAAAAACTTAATATTTACGAGGGAATAAGGGTTAGAGCTAGATTTTATTTACTTAACTTAACAGTAACTCAGTATCTATCGATGGGGATTTTGACAATCAAGATTAATTTTTTCTCGAAGCAAGTGCCGATTCTATCGCTGTTGCCTGTGGAAAAGTCTGGGTAAACTGTGGAAAACTTAAGAGTGAGTGGGGAAATACCGGGGAATGTATGGGGGAAAACATCGGGGAAAAATAAGATTTGCAAATTTTAGTCAGCAGTGATGGCAAATTAATTTTCATCTTTGAAATAGGCACTCTTGCCAGAGTACCTTTTCTAGCTGAATGCTGGCTGCTATGCTTTTACCACCAATACTGAACAGGTAGCTTCTGCCACCACGAGACTACTAACAGAATCTTCGATCACCCGTTGAACTCCCGTTAATCCCCGACTGCCGATCACGATCAGATCAGCATGATAGATATTAGCTAAACGAATAATTTCCTCCGCTGGATCGCCAAAGATGACCTCGATTTCACTGGGGGCAGCAATCTGGGATTGATAGCAGCGCAATTGATCTTCAATGATCTCACGGGAGGGGTGAGGACGATCCACTGCCGATTCATCTCCCTCCTTACCAAGAATATGGGTGATGATGATGTAAGAATTTGCCGTTAGAGAAAGGTAATTCAAGGAATGAAGGACTCGATGCGATAATTCCCCACAATCTAAGGCAACAACGATATTTTTAAACATTTTGACTAAATCCTGCCACTAAATAAATTTTCAATTAAGATTCCGGAGCAAAAAATCTATAGACAATTTTATAGGTTATTGCGATCGGTTAAGATTTCGTAACCCGTGGCGGTTACTAAGACGGTATGCTCAAATTGAGCGGAGAGAGCATTATCCATCGTCACCACCGTCCAACGATCGCGCAAAGTTCTGGTATGTTTAGATCCACCGTTGACAATTGGTTCAATTGCCAGAGTCATCCCGGTGCGGAGCTTGACATTGGGTAACTGATGAGTGCGAAAATTAAATACCGACGGTTCTTCGTGGAGATTTCTGCCGACTCCATGACCGGTAAAATCTTCTACCACTTGGAAACCGTTAGCTTGAACGTGATCTTCGATCGCTCCAGCGATATCGAGCAGATAATTGCCCGCTTTTACCTGATTTATGCCTTTATATAAAGCTTCTTCCGCCACGCGGATTAATTTTTCGGTTTTTGGAGAGACGGAACCGATAGCGATCGTGATACAGGAATCCCCATGATAACCTTGGTAGTAAGCCCCCGTATCTACCTTTAACACAGAACCGGCTTTGAGGCGTTTTTTCGGGCTAGGGATACCGTGAACGACTTCGTTATCGACGGAGGCACAAATCGAGGCAGGAAAGCCATAATAACCTTTGAAACTGGGAGTAGCACCCATTTCGCGGATACGTTTTTCCGCATAGACATCCAGATCCGCCGTCGTCATCCCGGGTTGAGCGATCTCGGCAATTTCCTTGAGGACTGTGGCGGCAATTTTACCCGCTTGTCGCATAATAACGATTTCTGCGGCGGATTTGGTTTCGATTCCCCGGCGGCTTTTCTGTACTCGCGGTGAACCTACTTGCTCTGGGGTTTTAGTTTCGGGAAAAAGCAGCTTGGTTAGGATGTTCATGGAAAGTTGGCTGTCGAGTCTTTACTTAACTTAGCATTTTCCCGGCGATCGATGACTGCTCTGGAGAAATCAAAAATCTTCGGTTAGGTGAGGAGATAGGAGACTCCGAGACTCCGAGACTCCGAGACTCCGAGACTCCGAGACAGGAGCGGGGAGACAGGAGACTCCGAGACAGGAGCGGGGAGAAGGGAGCAGGGAGTGGGGGAGAAGGGAGATGAGGATAAAAAACTATCCTAGGCATAAAACCGAAGATTATCGCAAATTTATCTGATTTTTAAGATATTTTGAGCCGATAGGTAGTCGGACATAAATTCTGTTGTCTATCTTAATAAATGTAAATTGCCGCAATTCTTACTGACTCCTTACTCCTGACTCCTTACCCCACAGTTAACTTTACTTTTGTCCAACTACTTAGCGGCTCGAGAACTGACTTTTACAGGAGGCCTCAGGAACATCCAGAAAAGCTATAGTAGGAAAAGGCTATTTTTCTGGCGAGGTGATAATTTATGGCAGTCAAAAAAGAGTTTTCCAGTTTTCAGGAACTGTTGCAAACCACTAATCTCCCCGTGTTAGTGGATTTCTATGCCACTTGGTGCGGTCCTTGTCAAATGATGGCTCCGATTCTAGAACAAACGGGAATGTATTTCAAAAATCGCCTACAAATTGTCAAAATTGATACAGACAAATATCCCAATTTAGCCAGTAAGTACGGTATTCAAGCCTTACCCACTTTAGTAGTCTTTAAAAATGGTCAACCGATCGATCGAATTGAGGGAGTGATGCAGGTTAACCAACTGGTTCAACATTTACAAACTCTGTTGTAAGATAATTTTGAACCGGAACTAGGAGTTAGTGTCATGGCAAAGGCGATTTGGAATGGTGCAGTGGTAGCGGAAAGCGATAACTGTGAAATTGTCGAGGGAAACTACTATTTTCCCCCCGATACCATCAAAGCTGAATATTTTCAACCCAGTAACACCCATACCATTTGTTCTTGGAAAGGAGAGGCTAGTTACTATACTCTTAGGGTAGATGGACAGGACAATAAAGATGCCGCTTGGTATTATCCCGATCCTAAGCCAAAAGCCCAAAATATCAAAGGATATATCGCCTTTTGGCGAGGTGTGAAGGTTGAGAAATGATCGCCATCTACCCCGGCAGCTTCGATCCAGTTACATTCGGTCATTTAGATATTATCGAACGCAGTGTGCCACTATTCGAGCGAGTCATCGTGGCAGTTCTCTGCAATCCCCATAAAAACCCCCTGTTTACCGTCGAACAACGCATAGAACAGATCAGCTACTGTACAAAACACCTGAAAAACGTTGAGATAGACAGTTTTTCGGGATTAACGGTTGAATATGCCAGATTAAAAGGTGCTAAGGTACTTTTGCGGGGGTTGCGCGTTCTCTCGGACTTTGAAAAAGAACTGCAAATGGCACACACCAATAAAACTCTCTGGGAAGGAATCGAAACGGTTTTTTTAGCCACCACGAAAGAATATAGTTTTTTAAGCAGTAGCGTGGTTAAAGAAATCGCTCAATTCGGTGGCTCCATCACCCATCTAGTCCCGGAAAACGTTTCTAGGGATATTTACTCATACTACAGTTAACATACTAAAATACAGTAATGAGGACGATCTGAACCTATGGCGCGCCGAGAACCTAATGATCCCAGAAAAGCAGTACCTAACACTTCTAATAGTGGGGTTCCCAGTCCACCCGTCGATTTCGATATCTATCAGGATCTGGCGCGTCTGCAAGAGATGATTTTTGATAGTTTCCATATCCCCCTCACCCGTTGGACAATGATCGATGAGGGACAGATTTCCGAACAGATCGATCTCATCTATGAAACCGTGCCACCAGCAGTACAGAAAGCTTTAGCAATTTTGCAGGAAGAACAGGAAATTATCACTAAAGCAGAGGAATACGCTCAACAAGTCCTTCGTTCCGCTCAACAAAGAGCCGCCCAAATTCTCGATGAGTCCGGTATTATTCAACAAGCAGAACGGCAAGCAGCCCAAATTCGTCAACGGGTTCAGCAGGAGTGCGAATCCTTGCAACAACAAACCCTCGATGAAATCGAACAGATGCGTCACAGCACCTTGCAGGAAGTGCAACAGTTACGACAAAAAACCCAAGCTGAATGTCATGAAATTCAAAAAGGTGCTGACAACTATGCCGAAGCGGTTTTAGAAGATCTCGAGGGACAATTAGGGCAAATGTTACAAGTTATCCGCAACGGTCGTCAACAGGTAAGATCGAAACCAACATCGTTAAAAAATCTACCCGGAGAACGTCTTTAATCAGTGATCAGTTATCAGTTATCAGATGTAAGTTTTAAGTTAATTAGTTAGTTAGTTATCTTTATCCCTGATTACTGTTTACTGTTTACTGTTTACTGATCGCTGAAAAGAACCAAACCCCCAATTACTCACCGATAACTGATAACGGAATTTCATGAATAACTCCTCCTCGAATTCCCATCTATTCGGACGCTTTCTTAGCGGGTTATTCAGCTGGAAAATTTGGTTATTTGTCCAGATATTTCAAGGTAGTAAAAGCTTTTATCGATTCCTGTATCATTATTTATATCGTCGTCCTAAAATCGATCGCATTCTCAGTAGTGATGTCATCTATATTCCCGATAAAAAACTTTATAGCATTCCCCTCGATGTGCTGAAAATGGAGCAGCAAATGGTTAATAGTGATCGCCAGCAGTTGACTTCTATTACTACTTGGAAAGTTAAAACGATTCATCCCACCATCACTGAAACCGAGATACAATTCCACGATATTACTGTCGATTTACAACAGGTACACCTGATTAAATCAGACCTTAATAACTACGATTATACTAACACTCGCCGCTTGGCTCCTCTGGTGAAAACCTTACTTTTTGAAATTAACCCCAAAATTGCCAGTTTAGTAGAAAAGAGAAATCAATTACATAGACTGCGAAATCTGGCCGCATCCTCGGAAATTTTTCATTCACAAACCCCATTGTATGATCGAGCAATTAATCAAGTCCAGCTAATTATCGATCAAGCGGAAGCTTTAGGACAAGAATGTTTAAAATTTATCCGAGAAACCCTAATTGAACGGGAATTAGTGCAATCCGATATCGATAGCAATCTCGTTGATTGTCACCTCGATTTTGCCAGTCAATATCAACTAATTCAAGAAAAATATCAACTCTGGAAAGAGGAAGTACAAGCTTATTTTGAATTAAAAGATTCTTCCCTACCCAAAAATTAACTATAGCCGTCAGTTATCAGTTATCAGTTATCAGTTATCAGTTATCAGTTATCAGGAGATTATTTTGATTTATTCTCCCCACTTCATAATTCATAATTCATAATTCATATACTTTTTCAACAGGATTTAGTATTATGTCTAATTTAATGGCAATTCGTGAACATATTTTTGCTTGGGGAAAACGCACCTATATCATGGGTGTTTTGAACGTTACTCCCGATAGTTTTAGTGATGGGGGAGAATTTGACAATGTTGAAAATGCCCTGCTACAGGCGATGAAAATGATCGAGGCTGGGGCTGATATAATCGATATCGGTGGTCAATCCAGCCGTCCGGGAGCGCAAGAAATTAGCCTAGAAGCAGAATTATCGCGAGTTATCCCCGTAATCACCGCTATTCGACAACAAAGTTCTATTCCTATCTCTCTCGATACCACTAGGGCGATTGTAGCAGCCCAAGGTATCGCCGCCGGGGCCGATTTGATCAATGATATTTCCGGGGGAACCTTCGATCGCCTATTATTGCCGACGGTGGCTAAATTGGCCGTTCCCATCATCCTCATGCACCTGCGGGGCAATCCGCAAACCATGCAATCTCTAACACATTATGATGATTTAGTCAAGGAAATTAAAGAATTTTTACAGAATCGTGTTAAGGAAGCTTTACAGTGGGGTATTGCTAGGGAAAATATTATCATCGATCCGGGGATTGGTTTCGCCAAAACTGGCACACAAAATCTTGAGTTATTGCGAGAATTAGGGCAATTTCGGGATTTAGGTTTACCTATTTTAATTGGATTGTCGAGAAAACGCTTTATCGGCGAGATTACAGGCAAAGATGACCCAAAAGAACGAGTTTTCGGAACGGCGGCGGCCTGTGCTATAGCGATCGCTAAGGGGGCCGATATCCTGCGCGTCCATGATGTGGCCGCGATCCTAGATGTGAGTAAAGTGGTGGACGCAATCGAGCGAGGTTGAAAATTTTTGCTAGTCTTAAAATCATCCACACTTCGATCGAAATTAGCGATGAATAGCCAACTAACCAGCGATCATTGTATGCTACCCGTGATTCGATCTCCCCGGGATTATCAAGTTTTTCGCATTAGCGCTGGGGATACGAATCGTTTAGCGATCGTCTTCGATTCTACCGTAGCGGGGGATTCCTTGACCGTCTGTGTGGAAATTTTCGATCCCCACGGTTGCACCCCTACCCATCGTCATCATTTTGCCGTAGAAATGTTTTTTATCCTCAAAGGGGAGGGAATGGCTATCTGTGATGGTAAACCGATTCCCCTAGGTCCAGGGGATAGTTTATTAGTCCGTCCCACGGGTATTCACGAGATTAGAAATGTGGGGGACGGAAGACTTTATGCACTATGTTTTATGGTTCCCAATGAGGATTTTTCGGAATTAATTCGCAATGGTATCCCAGAGGAGTTAGACGCAGAAGATTTAGAGGTGTTGATGGGAACTATTAAAGGATAATCAAGCCATATTATCCCTTAAATTTTGTCCTTTTTTTTCAGGAAAAGAGCGATAAAAAAGGTAAAGGTTCCCCCCAGAAGGCCGAAGATTAGCCAATTTAATCTTGGATAGCCTTTATTGATAGCGATGATTGTAGCAATAGCACCGATGAGACAATGCCAGAAAAAAAGCAACAAGAACAAATCTAAGTTCGGAGAAATATCACCAATTAGTTTCATATTTTATCAGTAGAGCGAATAGAATCTTTCCAATGACCGAATCCCTTGTCCGGTGTTATGTTTATTAACCTCTATAAGTATTTCTATTTTTTTTTCCAAGGCCATTTTGTTCCCATCTCGGTTAAAGCTGAAAAAACTAGATAGAGAATGAGAAGGGCAACACCAAAGAGAAAAGTCAATAAGTCGTTATTCATCGAGTCATCACTGATAGGTTAAAGGTCACTGATTCGCTACTATCCCTTTGTCCACTACTTAGCAATTACTGCTTTTCTAGACTGTTGAAACAGGATTGATCATTGTTGCTGTTGTGCCAAATAGTTAAGCACTGTTTCCAGAGTCAAGTCTAAGCGTTCCGAGATTTGTTGCGGGGTTAAACCGAGGTCTTGCAATAGAGGAATTGTGTTCAATTTTTGCAAGTTTATTCCCTGTTCAATTCCCTGTTCAATTCCCTGTTCAATTCCCTGTTCAATTCCATCTCCAAAAGCTTCTTGATAGAAACGAGTTTGTTTTAGGTCTTGTAGTTCTAACATAGCTTCAATTTCCTCTCGACTTTTTTGGGGTAACTTATAAATGATTATGGTTTCGATTAAATCAATGACATTTCTCTGCACTAAGCGATCGCTCACTTCTCTTTGAGCCTGTTTAATTAAAATCTTAGCAGAATTAACAGCTTGACTCTCACTTTCCGTAACTAATTTGACCATGGCGATCGCTAAGGAAGGAGTCTCATCATTTGCCAATTCATCCAGATAGATTCTTTTAATCCTGTCCAAAGATAAAAAATCGGCAAATTGCTGGGGATGTTCTCGCTCAATGTCTCGACTGGGATAAATAACAACTATCTGCCAGGGTGACAAAGGTTTATACTGTCTAAGATACAAGAAAAGTTCCGAAAATAATCGATAATATAGGTCTTCATCCTTTTGAAACTGCACTTCTACCAGATAAAAAGGCAAATTTTCCAGATTATCGAGCGGCAAAAATAAACCATCCAATCGAAAAGCTAGTTGTTTGACTTCTTGGGAAGTAAATCGATAATTGCTAACCCTAGCATCGGTTCGCTCGATTAATTCAAAGAACGAATCGGGAAAATCGAGAAACATTCGATAGAATATGCTGTCAGTTTTCATGTCATCGCTGATAGCTTAAAGGTCACTGATTCACTACTATCCATTCTACTTAGCAATTGCGGCTTTTCTAGACTGTTGAAACAGGATCGATCATAGTTCCTGTTGTGCCAAATAGTTAAGCACTGTTTCCAGAGTCAAGTCTAAGCGTTCCGAGATTTGTTTTGGGGTTAAACCGAGGTCTTGCAGGAGAGTAATTGTTTTCAATTTTTGCAAGTTTATTCCCCGTTCAATTCCCTGTTCAATTCCCTGTTCAATTCCATCTCCAAAAGCTTCTTGATAGAAACGAGTTTGTTTTAGGTCTTGTAGTTCCAACATAGCTTCAATTTCCTCTCGATTACTGCTTTTCTAGACTGTTTAAACAGGATTGATTATTGTTGCTGTTGTGCCAAATAGTTAAGCACTGTTTCCAGAGTCAAGTCTAAGCGTTCCGAGATTTGTTGCGGGGTTAAACCGAGGTCTTGCAATAGAGGAATTGTGTTCAATTTTTGCAAGTTTATTCCCTGTTCAATTCCCTGTTCAATTCCCTGTTCAATTCCCTGTTCAATTCCATCTCCAAAAGCTTCTTGATAGAAACGAGTTTGTTTTAGGTCTTGTAGTTCTAACATAGCTTCAATTTCCTCTCGACTTTTTTGGGGTAACTTATAAATGATTATGGTTTCGATTAAATCAATGACATTTCTCTGCACTAAGCGATCGCTCACTTCTCTTTGAGCCTGTTTAATTAAAATCTTAGCAGAATTAACAGCTTGACTCTCACTTTCCGTAACTAATTTGACCATGGCGATCGCTAAGGAAGGAGTCTCATCATTAGCCACTTCATCCAGATAGATTCTTTTAATCCTGTCCAAGGATAACAAATCTGCAAATTGCTGGGGATGTTCTCGCTCAATTTCTCGACTAGGATAAATAACAACTATCTGCCAGGGTGACAAAGGTTTATACTGTCTAAGATACAAGAAAAGTTCCGAAAATAATCGATAATATAGGTCTTCATCCTTTTGAAACTGCACTTCTACCAGATAAAAAGGCAAATTTTCCAAATTATCGAGCGGCAAAAATAAACCATCCAATCGAAAAGCTAGTTGTTTGACTTCTTGGGAAGTAAATCGATAATTGCTAACGATAGCATCGGGTTGAGCGATTAATTCAAAGAACGAATCGGGAAAATCGAGAAACATTCGATAGAATATGCTGTCAGTTTTCATGCTGTCACAAAATTACCTGTAATTTCAGCTTAATCCGCCAACAAAAGAGAATTAACCTATGATCATCCCATCGTTTCTGCAACCCGGCGCTAAAGTTTCTCTGGTGGCCACCAGTGGCGCCGTCAAGGAATTAGCCGCCCTAGAAAAAGGCGTAGAAATCTGGCGATCAAGGGGTTATCAAGTGGAATTTAGCGAGAATTGGTCGAATCGTCTCGGTTATCTCGCCGGTAGCGACAAGGAACGTCGTCAAGCTTTAGCCCAAGCATGGCAAGATCCCGATTGTCAAGCAATTCTCTGTGCTAGGGGGGGTTACGGTAGCGCTCGCCTCTTGGAAAATTGGACATGGGCAAAAACTAACCCGAAATGGTTAATCGGTTTTTCTGACGTGACGGGGATTTTATGGAGTTTAGCGAAACAAGGCATCTGTAGCGTTCACGGGCCAGTTTTAACCACCTTAGCCCAAGAAAGTCCCCAATCAATTGATCGCCTCTTTTATCTTCTGGAAGGTCGTCCTTTAGCCCCTCTTATCGGTCAAGGTTGGGGTGGGGGCAAAGTGCGGGGACGCTTATTACCAGCTAATTTAACCGTAGCCACCCATCTCCTCGGAACCTCGGTTCAACCCACCCTAGAGGGGGTAATTTTAGCCCTAGAGGACGTAACCGAGGCCCCCTACCGGATCGATCGAATGTTGACTCAGTGGCGAATGCTGGGCATTTTCTCCCAAATTAAAGGCATTGCCCTCGGTCGTTTTAGCCGTTGTCTGGCGGCCTCCGGTAGTGATAGTCAAACCGTAGAGGAAGTCTTAAAAGAGCGTTTGGGCGATTTGGGTATTGCGGTTATTGCTGAGTTACCTTTCGGTCATGATGGCGATAATGCCGCTTTACCGGTGGGAACAATGGTAGAACTGGACGGGGATCGGGGAATCTTAGAATTTTTCTATCCAGAATGATCCACTTTTTTGATACTATCTTAGAGAAGTGTTAACAAATGTAACAAAAAATTAATTATAGATGAAAGTATTAGTTGTCGGTGCGACGGGAACCCTAGGGCGACAGATCGTGCGTCATGCCATCGATCAGGGACATCAAGTGCGTTGTTTGGTACGCAGTCAGAGAAAAGGGGCTTTTTTGAAGGAATGGGGCGCGGAATTAGTCGGGGGAACCCTACGCGATAAGAGTACCATTATTGCCGCTTTAGAGGGAATGGACGCGGTGATCGATGCCGCTACTGCCCGGGCGACGGACTCGGCCAGCATTAAACAGGTGGATTGGGATGGTAAAGTTAATCTGATTCAAGCGGCCAAAACTGCCGGAGTCGATCGCTTTATTTTCTTTTCGATTCTCAATGCCGAAAAATATCCCAACGTGCCTTTAATGGAGATAAAACGCTGTACGGAGAAATTTCTAGCAGAATCGGGCTTAAAATATACAATTCTCCGTCCCTGTGGCTTTATGCAGGGTTTAATCGGTCAATACGCCATCCCGATGTTAGATAATCAAACCGTCTGGATCACGGGGGAAAGTACAGCGATCGCCTATATGGACACCCAAGATATCGCTAAATTCGCCGTTCGCGCCCTAGAAGTCCCCGAAACTGTCGGTCAATCCTATCCCGTGGTCGGCAGCAAAGCGTGGAAAGCTGAAGAAATTATCGAAGTTTGCGAGCGCCTATCGGGTAAAGAGGGGAAAATTTGGCGTTTACCCATGGGATTACTGCGTTTTATGCGAGGAATAACCCATTGTTTCCAATGGACCTATAATATATCTGACCGACTAGCTTTTGCGGAGGTTCTCGCTAGTGGTCAAGCTCTTGATGCTCCAATGAAAGAAGTTTATCAAGTATTTGGCCTTGATCCGAGTCAAACAACTACTTTAGAATCCTATTTACAAGAATACTTTAGCCGCATTCTCAAGAAGCTCAAGGAAATCGACTTCGAGAAACAAAAAGCTCAGAAGAAGAAGAAAACTCCTTTCAAAAAGAAAGCGTGATTCAGCAGTAGGAAAATTTGTCAATGCCCAAAATCGGCATTATTTACAACGATATTAAGCCTATCGCTTGTAAAACAGCCCATCAGATACAAGATCAGCTACTTTCCTTAGGTTGGCAGGTGTTTATGGCTACCGGCAGCGGTGGCCTACTAGGCCATTCTAAACCCTCTCGTCCGGTTTGTTTTACCCCGATCGATCAGTTAGTCCCCCCCCACTTCGATCAGGATTTAAGTTTTGCGATCGTTTTGGGGGGCGATGGTACAGTCCTATCGGCGGCCCGGCAATTGGCCACCCTCAATTTGCCCCTGTTAACGGTCAATACGGGACACATGGGTTTTTTGACCGAAATTTACCTAAATCAGCTTGAACCCGCCTTAGAGCAGGTTTTAGAGGGGAATTACACCATCGAAAATCGCTCGATGATCACGGTGCGACTGTTTCGCGAAGATACCCTCCTCTGGGAGGCACTTTCTCTCAATGAGGTGGTCGTCCACCGGGAACCCCTCACCAGTATGTGTCATTTTGAGATTCAAATTGGTGAACACGCACCCGTCGATATCGCTGCCGATGGGGTGATTCTCTCCACTCCTACTGGTTCTACTGCCTATGCTCTCAGCGCCGGTGGTCCGGTAATAACTCCCGATGTGCCGGTATTACAATTAGCCCCCATTTGTCCCCATTCTTTAGCTTCCAGATCCTTGGTATTTTCTGACAAGGAAACTGTGAATATTTTTCCAGCAACTGCTAACCGGATGGTGATGGTAGTGGACGGTAATGGCGGTTCTTATATCTTGCCAGAAGATCGAATTAATGTGCAGAAATCGCCCCACCAAGTCCATTTTATTCGTCTGCAATCGACGGAATTCTTCCGCATCCTCCGGGAAAAATTGGGCTGGGGTTTGCCTCATATTGCTAAACCAACTTCGGTGGAATTACCTTAATCAGTTATCAGTTATCAGTTATCAGTTATCAGTTATCAGATGGGATTTTTCAGTTCACTGATTACTGGTTACTGTTTACTGATAGCTGAATTTATACTAAATCCAGTTATTAAAGACTGATTATTTATTCCTCCTTTTGCCTCTTGCCTCTTGCCTGTCCTCATAAATAGCCTATACTCAGCGTATTTAGTATTATGCTCTCTTTTCGTGCCAAGATAGCTTTTTATTTAGAGGATGTCACCACGGCGATCGGACTGACGGTAAATCTGCTTATCTTGGCATTAATTTTACTCTCTTTGGTGATTTATGTGACTCAAACCTATCCCTTATCCGCCACTTGGCAAATGTGGTTACGTCAGCTTGATTGGGGAATTTTAAGCTTATTTTCCCTAGAGTATTTAATTCGGTTTTGGTGTGCGGAATCAAAACTAGGCTTTGTTTTTAACATTTTTTCCATCCTAGATTTATTGTCAATTCTGCCTCTATTTTTTGGTTTTTTTGATATTAGATTTTTTAGAATTTTTCGCTGGTTTAGAATTTTGCGAGTCATTCGTTTTTTTGGTTCAGATCTTTCTATTTTTCAAATCAAAACTTCCGATCAGATAGTATTTACTCGCATATTACTAACTCTATTTTCGATTATTTTTGTTTATGCTGGTTTAATTTATCAGATCGAACACCCAATTAATCCCCAAGTCTATCGGACATTTTTTGATGCTTTTTACTTTGCCGTTGTGACTATGACTACCGTGGGATTTGGGGATGTGACTCCCCTTTCTGATGGGGGCAAAATGGTGACAGTTTTAATGATTTTAACGGGAGTTTTGTTAATTCCCTTGCAAATTAGCGATCTGACCAAACAAACATTAAAATCTGGCACTCAAATTGATTATCCTTGTCCAGATTGTGGTTTACCCCGTCACGATATAGATGCCAACTTTTGTAAAAACTGTGGCGCAAAACTCCTAAAAAAACCTGATTGAGACTAATTCTGGCGAAATGGGGAGCGGGGAGCTTTTCAGTGTTGCCAAAGGCACGGCGTAGCCGTCCAGTAAACAGTAATCAGTAATCAGTGAACTGAAAAGGCTCTCTTGGATATTGGCTGAAAAATGTTCACATTGTTACATTATGGGCGCAAGCAGTTCGATAAACTCACTGACCACGTTACGCCCCTACATTGCACCTGTGTGATTGGTAGGGACCTATAGCCCACGCCCTTTCTTCGATAAGAGCTGCTCATCACCATAACCCCAAGAGAGCCACTGATAACTGATTCAAGGCTGATGGCTGAGAGCGGTGGGAATCATGACAATTTACAATTGCTTAATAATTGTTGCCACTGCCGTGATAATATGTGTTGTGGCTCACCTGAGCGTCATAGCTCGGAAAGCAATCCAGATATTGAGATTAGTCTATCGCTGATTTAGGTGTACCTTGTCTGACCCATCGATCGAATCTCCCCCAACCCCAGAAACCAACCCGCCGTCAGATCCGATGCGGGAATACTATCAACTACAAAACACCCTATTGATCACCACCCTGATCTTAAGCGGTCTGATCTTTATACCCGTGTGGCTGTTTTATTCCCTCAATACCGCCCTTAATTACCTATTAGGGGCAATGGTGGGAGTTGTTTACCTAAAACTCCTCGCCGGGGAAGTGGAAAAATTGGGGGTAACGAAAAATCGCGTGGGCAAAAAAGGATTAGCCCTATTCGCCGGATTAATCATCATCGCCAGTCGTTGGCAAGAACTGCACATAGTGCCAGTTTTTTTGGGGTTTTTGACCTATAAAGGGGCGATCATCGTCTATACCCTGCAAACCATCTTCAAGCTGGAGCAGAAAGCCGATTCCTAAACCCTTTGACCGTTAAAATAACCCTGATTTGCGAACCCGAATCTCTCTAAGGTAGAAATGTTAGACAGTTTAAGTGTGCTTAATTTTTATAGCCTCGCTTCTCTGGAAGTGGGACAACACTGGTACTGGCACATCGGCGGACTAAAAATTCACGGGCAAGTGATCGCGGTCTCCTGGATCGTCTTCGCTATCTTAATCATCGCCTCGATCGCCGCTACCCGCAAAATCCAGAAAGTCCCTAGCGGTATTCAAAACCTCATGGAGTACGTTCTGGAATTTCTGCGCGATTTAGCCAAAAACCAGCTAGGAGAAAAGGAATATCGACCCTGGTTGCCCTTCATCGGCACCCTATTTTTATTTATTTTCGTTTCTAACTGGTTAGGGGCTTTGATTCCTTGGAAGTTAATCGAACTGCCCGAAGGAGAATTAGCCGCCCCCACTAACGACATCAATACCACGGTGGCGTTAGCCCTACTGACTTCCCTCGCTTACTTCTACGCAGGCATCAGTAAAAAAGGACTCGGTTACTTCGCTCACTACCTAGAGCCGATTCCCGTGCTATTACCGATCAAAATTTTAGAAGACTTTACCAAACCCCTCTCCCTCAGCTTCCGTCTTTTCGGAAACATCCTCGCGGACGAGTTGGTAGTAGCCGTATTAGTCTTCCTCGTCCCCCTAGTCGTACCCCTACCCCTGATGGCTCTCGGTTTATTTACCAGCGCTATCCAGGCCCTTGTCTTCGCCACCCTTGCCGGGGCCTATATCCATGAGGCCCTGGAATCGGAACACGAAGAAGAACACGCTTAAAAGCGAGGGACGAAAACAGAAAAATTTCTTAGGGAAAAGTGTCCAAATAATAGGATAATAACTAAGAAATTATTGGTCGAATTCAGTATGAGCAACTGAATTCTAGGATCGTTCTTTCCCAAAAACTCTTTCGGGAGTTTTGAGCAGAAAACCAGCTATTTTTTACGGCTGAGAACGCGCTCTGTAAACAACAGATTGAAATTGATTAGTAAATAGAGGAAAAAATCACCATGAACCCCACAGTAGCTGCCGCTTCCGTTATCGCCGCCGCCCTCGCCGTTGGTTTAGCCGCTATCGGCCCCGGTGTTGGTCAAGGTACCGCTTCTGGAGAAGCTGTTTCCGGTATCGCCCGTCAACCCGAAGCTGAAGGAAGAATTCGTGGTACCCTTCTCCTCAGCTTGGCATTCATGGAATCCTTAACCATCTACGGCTTGGTTATCGCTCTCGTTTTACTGTTCGCTAACCCCTTCGCCTAATTAAAAAAGCAGTCGGTTATCAGCCCCCAGTCCCCAGCTTGGCAGCGGAGTTTTCAAAACTCTCAAAAAACGCCGAAGCAGCTAACTAAAAAGTCTGGTTTTTGGGACAGAAGGCTGATAGCTAATTAAGGGAATTTTGCTGATCCCCCCTGACTGTTCATCGTTAAATCAGGGGGATCGTCTTCCTTTTTTGAACCTGTCTATAGCTTCTATTTATCAGGAATAAATCAATGTTTGATTTCGATGCCACCCTGCCAGTGATGGCACTACAGTTTATTCTTTTGGCAGTGATCCTGAACGCCGTTTTTTATAAACCCCTCAGTAAAGTTTTAGATGAACGGGCGGAGTATATTCGGCAAACGGAAGGCGGAGCCAAAGAACAACTAGCCAAAACCGAAGCACTGGTACAAGAGTACGAACTACAATTAAGTTCGGCTCGTAAACAATCCCAAGAGATTATCGCCCAAGCGCAAGCTGAAGCCCAAAAACTAGCCAGTGAACGAGTTGCCGCAGCCCAAAAAGAAGCGATCGCCCGTAAGGAAGCCGTCGCCGCCGAAATTGCCCAACAGAAAGAAGAAGCCTTTCGTTCTCTAGAAGGACAAGTGGCCTCTCTTTCCCGTCAAATTCTCGAAAAACTCCTCGGCCCCGAACTCGTTCGCTAAACCCCAGCCATTGGTTAATAACAGTGATCAGTAAAAAGATAAAACTCAGTCGTCAGGAGTTAGTCCCGATGCCAAAGTTGGCACCGCCAAGCATGAAAGTAGTACCTACTTCCCACTTCCCACTTTCAAGTTAGAAGACTGATAACTGATAACTGATAACTGATAACTGATAACTGAACAACCTACTCCCCGCCCTCAATAATCATGATCATCGACACAGTTTTATTATTAGCCACGGAGGCGAAGGAAGCGGCAGCAGAGGGATTCGGCATCAACACCGATATCTTAGGAACTAACCTATTTAACCTCTCGATTCTGCTCGGTTTAATCATCTTCTACGGCCGCAAAGTTCTCGGACAAATCCTCGGAGAACGTCAGTCGAAGATTGCTGAAGCTTTAGCCGAAGCTGAAGACCGGAAAAATATTGCCGCTAACGCCCTCGCCGAAGAACAGAAAAAACTCGCCCTGGCAAAACAAGAGGCCGAAAAAATTATCGATAACGCTCGAACTAGAGCTAAAACTGTCACCGCCGACATCGCCGCCCAAGCCGAACTCGATATTCAAAGAATGCGCGAAAGTGCCGCTAAAGATCTCTCGGCGGAACAGGATCGCGTTTTAGTAGAATTACGCCAAAGAATTACCGCTTTAGCCTTAGCTAATGTGGAATCCCAATTAAGCACCGGCCTGGAAGAATCGGTACAACAAACCCTAATTGATCGCAGTTTGGCCAACCTAGGAGGTAAATAGATGCAGGGAAGTTTAATCAGTTCAGAAATAGCCGAACCCTACGCCCAAGCATTACTTTCCGTCGCCCAAAGCAGCGGACAATTAGAAGCGATCGGCGGCGAAATTAAATCCCTCTTAGAATTCTTGGAAAATGCTCCCGATCTAAGAGCTTTTATCGGCAATCCCGTCATCAAAGAAGAAGCTAAAAAAGCCGTTCTTTCCCAAGTAATGGGGAGCAGTGCCAATCCCTATTTAACTAACTTCATGATGTTATTAGTCGATAAACGTCGGATTCAATTTTTAGAACCCGTTTGTCAACAATATCTCACCCTGGCCAGAGCGCTGACTAACACCGTTTTAGCGGAAGTTTCCTCGGCCACCGAATTGAACGATAGCCAAAAACAAATCGTCATCGACAAAGTGAAAACCCTAACCGGGGCGAACGTGGTCGAACTGAAAACCAAAGTTGATACCAGCCTGATCGGTGGTGTGGTGATCAAAGTCGGTTCTCAGGTCTTTGATGCCAGCATTCGCGGTCAACTACAACGCCTCAGCCTCTCCCTGCGCTAAGGTCATCTAATCTCTCTTTTTTGCAGTTTTTTCACCTTCTAATTTTTTACCTTTTCCCAGATTAAACTATGGTAGCTATCAGACCCGACGAAATTAGCACGATTATTCGTCAACAGATCGAATCCTATAACCAAGAAGTACAGGTCTCCAACGTGGGAACCGTCCTGCAAGTGGGTGACGGTACTGCCCGCATCTACGGCCTACAACAGGCCATGTCGGGAGAACTATTAGAATTTGAAGATGGAACCGTCGGCATCGCCCTTAACCTCGAAGAAGATAACGTCGGCGCGGTGTTAATGGGTGACGGTTTCGGAATTAAAGAAGGCGGTACGGTGAAAGCTACCGGTAAAATCGCTCAGGTTCCCGTCGGTGACGCCTTAGTCGGCCGCGTGGTTGATGCTCTCGGTCGTCCCATCGACGGGAAAGGAGACATCCTCACCAGCGAAACCCGTCTGGTGGAATCCCCCGCCCCCGGTATTGTCGCTCGCAAATCCGTCTGTGAACCGATGCAAACTGGCATTACCGCTATCGATGCCATGATTCCCGTCGGTCGCGGTCAACGGGAGTTAATTATCGGTGACAGAAAAACTGGTAAAACAGCGATCGCCATTGACACGATCATTAACCAGAAAAGCGAAGACGTGATCTGTGTCTATGTCGCCATCGGTCAAAAAGCCTCCACCGTCGCCCAAGTAATCGACACCCTCACCCAAAGAGGCGCCATGGATTACACCGTGGTGGTGGCCGCTAACGCTAACGACCCCGCCACCCTCCAGTATATCGCCCCCTACACCGGAGCTTCGATCGCCGAATACTTCATGTATAAAGGCAAAGCGACCCTAGTTATCTACGATGACCTCACCAAACAGGCTCAAGCTTATCGTCAGCTATCCCTGCTCATGCGTCGTCCTCCCGGTCGGGAAGCTTACCCCGGCGACGTTTTCTATCTCCACTCCCGTTTACTAGAGCGCGCCGCTAAACTCAGCGATGCCCTCGGTGGTGGTAGCATGACCGCCCTGCCGATTATCGAAACCCAAGCCGGTGACGTTTCTGCCTACATTCCCACCAATGTAATTTCGATTACTGACGGTCAGATATTCCTCTCCACCGACCTCTTTAACGCTGGTTTCCGTCCCGCGATTAACGCTGGTATTTCCGTATCCCGCGTGGGTTCGGCGGCCCAAACGAAGGCAATGAAAAAAGTTGCCGGTAAATTAAAACTGGAATTAGCCCAGTTTGACGAATTAGAAGCTTTTGCTCAATTCGCTTCTGACCTTGATGCGGCCACCCAATCACAACTGGCTCGCGGTCAACGTCTGCGTCAAATCCTGAAACAGCCCCAAAACTTCCCCCTCTCCGTTTGGGAACAGGTGGCGGTGGTTTATGCCGGTTTAAACGGTTATCTCGACGATATCCCCACCGATAAAGTTATCGATTTCTGCACCGGTTTACGCGAATACCTGAAAACCAGCAAACCTCGCTACGTTGAGATCGTCAGCACTGAAAAACAACTCAACGACGAAGCAGAAGGCCTGCTCAAAGATGGCATCAACGAGTACAAACAGGCTTTCAAGTAAACTTCTGTGAGCTTTAAGCTGTCAGCCTTTTCAGTTATCAGTGATCAGTAAACAGTGACCAGTAAACAGTGAAAAGATGGCCAGAAACTACTATTTAGTACTGCTCACTTAACACATACTGCTCACTTAAAACTCCAATCTGATAACTGATAACTGATGACTGATAACTGATAACTGATAACTGATAACTGAATTATGCCTAATCTCAAAGCGATTCGCGACCAAATTCAATCGGTCAAAAATACCAAAAAAATTACCGAGGCCATGCGTCTGGTGGCGGCCGCCAAAGTGCGCCGCGCCCAAGAACAAGTTCTCTGTACCCGTCCTTTTGCCGATGCCCTCGCTCAGGTACTTTATAATCTCCAAGGTCGTTTAGCCTTTAGTGATGTTAATTTACCCCTACTGGCCCAACGGGAAGTAAAAACCGTGGCTCTGTTGGTAGTCACAGGCGATCGAGGTCTTTGTGGCGGTTATAATACTAACGTCATCCGTCGTGCCGAACAACGGATGAATGAATTAAAAGAGCAAGGGATTAACTATCAATTAGTTGTTGCTGGCCGAAAAGCAGCACAATATTTCGAGCGCCGCAATGCTCCCATTGCCGCTAAATTTATTAACCTCGAACAGATTCCCACTGCCGATGAAGCTGGCACGATTGGGGATGAATTGCTTTCCTTATTTTTATCGGAAACTGTTGATCGTGTCGAGTTAATTTATACTCGTTTTATCTCCCTGATCAGTTCCACTCCGGTGATTCAAACCCTGTTACCTTTAACTACCCAAGGTTTAGCGGTACAGGATGACGAGATTTTCCGTTTGGTGACTAAAGAGGGAAAATTTAAGGTACAACGGGAAAAAATGGCCAGCCAACCAGCGCAGGTTTTTCCCCAAGACATGATTTTTGAGCAAAATCCCGTCCAAATTCTCGATTCTCTCCTACCTTTGTACTTAAATAACCAATTACTGCGCGCCCTCCAGGAATCGGCAGCTAGTGAATTAGCAGCCCGGATGACAGCGATGAGTAACGCCAGCGATAACGCCAGCGAGTTAATTGGCACTTTAAGCCGTACCTACAACAAAGCGCGTCAAGCCGCTATTACGCAAGAATTGTTAGAAGTAGTAGCGGGAGCCAATGCTCTCTAGGTTTAAGCCAGTTTTTCTTTTAATTATCAGTAGGAGTGATTATTTTCACTCCTTTTTTTTATAGTAGCTGGCGTAAAATCCCACACCCTGCCCCACGAAAAACCTTTTCGGCAAACCCCAGATAGCCGTGGTTTAGACTTCTCAGGCCAGAATTAGCTTCAAATAGAGTCGGGGCAATCCCTAATGCCTTTTTTGACATCTTCGGGCCTCTTGAAAAGCCCCATCTCATCCTGTATTGTAAGTCAGCGGAAGAACTATAAATGTCAATCGATTAAGCTAAATCTTAAACTATAATCCTTAAACTATAATCATTACCCGATCGCCCGGTATTGGAGGGACAAAACAACTCGTGAGTATAACTGATTTAATCCAAAAAGGCGGAGTGGCTATGTGGCCGCTGCTTTTTCTGTCTATTTTAGCTCTTAGCACTATTATCGAACGAATTTGGTTTTGGAGTCGCACCCTCCTGAGTGAGGGCCAGATTTTAAATCGCATTATGGAATCCGCCATCCGTAACTGGGATTTGGCAGCAAAAGTCGCTAGGGATTCCCGCAATCACCCCATCGGTAGCTATCTTTATGCTCCCCTGCGCTTAGAAAATCCAGATCCAGAGGTTTTTCACTTTGCCCTCGAATCGGCTGCCGATGAACAATTATCCTTAATGAAACGGGGCGATAAAATTCTTGAGGCAGTCATCGCCCTTTCTCCCCTGCTAGGATTATTAGGGACGGTACTCGGTTTAATTACCTCTTTGGCCAATATTCAACTGAGTGACCTGGGAACTTCCTCCACAGCCGGAGTAACTTTAGGTATTAGTGAAGCTTTAATTTCCACCGCTACCGGCTTAATTGTCGCTATCTTTAGCCTCGCTTTCTATCGTGTTTTTCAGGGACTCTGGTTCAATCAAGCTAGAATTTTTCGCAAGGCCGGCAGTGATTTAGAAATTATCTACCGTCAACGTTGGCTAGATGGAGAAGACCAACAATACTCCCTCAGTGCTAACCTAGAAAAACCTCTCGATCGCTAAATCTCTCCCTAATCACCCATGGCCGAAACTAAATCTCTTAACCACAAAAAGCCAAAAAGTAGCCATATTACGGCTCGTCCGCTCAAATTATGGCATGATCAACACCGCATTCAAGAGGATGTGCAGGTTAATATCGTTCCCCTGATTGATGTAATTTTCTGTATTCTCACCTTCTTTATTCTCGGTGCAGTGGGATTATCTCGCCAACAGGCCATCAGCCTCGATTTACCGAAAGCTAGTACCGCCACCACCCCGATGCGGGAAATGTTGGTGGTTAGTCTCGATGATTTCGGACAACTCTACGTCGAAAAACAGATGGTGACTCGTCCCCAGTTATTCGAGGCAATCAAGAATTATCATCAATATAGTCCCAATGGACTGATGGTACTGAATGCCTCCAGAAATGCCAGTTATAACGAAGTGGTAGGGGTTTTAGACCTGCTGCGACAGGTGGGCGGCGATCGCGTGGCTTTAGCGACTCTATCGGGGGAGGCTAACAATCCCACCCTAGAAAATAGCAATCCTTTGCCCAATTTACCGACTAATCCCACCTTACCCGGTTCAACCAATCCTCTGGGCAGAAATTAACTAGGAATGGATGCGATAGCTGAGTAATTGTTCTTCGAGAGCAGCAATGCGATTGTAAGCCGCCGTCAATTGTGCCGTTAATCGGCGAATTTGGATTTCATCGGCAAAAGAATTATCTCCACTGACAGCCGGGGCCTGTTTGCCACCGTGATCCCGGAGAATATCTTTATGATCGTAGAGGCTATTATCGGATAACTCGGAAAAACCCACCATTTCTAGGGATTCTCGCGGAGAACGACTCGATTTATCCCCAGCTAGGATAGCAATTTGCCGGCTGAGGCTTTCGACAATATCCTGTAGATGATCGACTTTCCGATCAAGACTGATAATCTGTTGTTGTAGTCCATTCATGCAATTACCTAGGGATTAAGGAGGTTTCCCCTCTATGCTAGGCTCTAGAAGAGATGGACTATAACAATTTATGATTGATTTAACGATTCCTTTACTGCCCTTAACTCATCTTAATATATTGCCAGAGTCAACCGGCTGCACCCGATAGTACTTCTATTAGAAATTAAGGTAAGCTGTTGAGCAGTAAGCCTCGATTTTAAGGAACTAATTATGTTTAAAAATTGGTCTTTCGACGATTGGATGAATCATATTCTTTTTCTGGCTACAATTGTGGCTTTGCTGACGATTTGGCTGGGTAGATAAATAAAAACTATTTTTCTTTCCTTGCTTTACCGAAAATTTGGGTTTCAGGTTCCCCGTCCATTTTACGGCAGGGAGTGTCAAAATAAGAAACAAAACCCTCAGCGATCGATATGACTGACTCAAGCCCAAAAATTTGTATTCTCGGTGGTGGTTTTGGTGGACTCTATACTGCTTTACGTTTGAGTCAATTGCCTTGGACCGATCAACACACCCCCCAAATTACCTTAATTGATAAAAACGATCGCTTTTTATTTTCTCCCCTTCTCTACGAATTAGTCACCTCAGAACTGCAATCCTGGGAAATAGCTCCCCCTTTCAGCGAATTACTCGCTAATACCCCCGTTGACTTCCAACAGGGAACCGTCACGGCGATCGATGTTAATAATCATAAAATAACCCTTGACAATAAAAACGATATATGCTATGACCGCCTCGTGATCGCCCTCGGTGGTCAATCTTCCCTTGACTTCCTACCCGGGGCCAGAACCCACGCTATCCCCTTTCGTAGTCTAGAGGATGCCTATCGTCTTCGGGATCGACTTAAAACCCTAGAACAATCCGATCGCGATAAAATTCGGATCGCCATTATCGGGGGCGGTTATAGCGGCGTAGAATTAGCCTGTAAGCTGGCCGATCGCCTCGGAGAAAGGGGAAGAATTCGTCTGATCGAAAGAAATAGCGATATACTTGGACCTTCAACCCAATTTAACCGCGACACCGCCAAAAAAGCCCTAGAAAAACGTCTGGTTTGGTTAGACCTCGAAACCACCGTCGCCGATATCCAAGCGGATCGCCTCTCCCTTGACTACAAAGGACAGATCGACAATATCCCCGTTGATCTAATTCTCTGGACCGTTAGTCCGATCGCCTCCCCACTGCTCGCTAATTTGCCCCTAGCACATAATGAGCGCAAATTACTAAAAGTTAATCAATATTTACAAACTGTCGAAAACCCCAGCATCTACGCGATCGGCGATGCGGCCGATAGTCGCGATCAAGACGATAAACCATACGCTGCCACGGCCCAAGTGGCCCTTCAACAGTCCGACTACTGCGCTTGGAATATTTGGGCGAGTTTCCACGATAAACCAGCTTTACCCTTCCGTTATCAACCTTTAGGCGAAATGTTGACCCTCGGAGTCGATGAAGCTACCATTAGCGGTTTAGGACTAGAATTAGCCGGTCCCCTTGCCCATCTTACCCGTCGCTTAGTCTATCTCTACCGTCTGCCCACCCTTAACCATCAAATCGCCGTAGCATTCAACTGGATTACCCAACCGCTTTTATCCCTCATTTCTGAGTAGCGAGTTCAGATATTCCTCCACTAACAAACTATCTCGATCGGTCAATTCCTGACCATCGAGACGATTTAAAAGCATTACTGCACCAAATAACCGATTATTAACCCTAATTGGCACAGCTAAAGCCGTTTTTATCCCCAAAGCCACCGCTATATCCTGACGAATGCGATTATCTCCTCGGGTTTGTCCCACCACCACCGGACAACTACCCCGGTAAACCACCGTACACAATCCCGACGTGGCAATATCACCCCTTTTGCCCACAATTGCCTGGCTGTTTTTACCCGCACCCGCGCGATAATCAATACTATCACCGTCAAATTCGGCAATGATAACCGTTTCTGTTGGAATTAAACCTAAAATTTCTTCAGCAATGCGATCGAGATTAGTTAATTTTTCCATAATGGGTTAGGGGTTGAGGAAATGGGGTGTTATACTCAAAAAAAGAGCAATTCATTAACTTTAGTCTATAGTTTGTGAACTGAAGTCACTAACCCCGCCCTAAAAGGGACGGGGTTTGCCTAAACCAATTTAGGCGACGCAAGTAGAGACTACCGCATCGAGACACAATCTGGCACAGACCTCCGAATACTTCCCTAGTTCGGATTCCCTCTCAGCTTTATTGGTAAAGCGTTGTTAGACAAGACATCTTGATTGTGTTGCGGTAAGGGACTTTAACTTTACTCTTAAGGATTATCTCCATGGCAAGAGTTCCTGTTATCTCAAAAGACGGAAAACCGTTAATGCCCACCAAACCCAGTCGGGCTAGACGGTGGATTAAAGAAGGAAAAGCTATCGGCAAATTCAACGACTTAGGTATTTTCTATGTCCAGCTAATCGATGAACCTTCCGATAGTAAAACCCAAACGATTGCTATTGGTATTGACCCAGGTAAATTATTCTCTGGAATTGGCGTTCAATCCTCTCTTTTTACTCTTTGGAAGGCTCACTTAGAACTTCCTTTTAAACGAGTAAAAGAGCGGATGGACAATCGGTGCTTAATGCGAAGAGGACGTAGAGGAAGACGGATTAACCGCCAACTTCCTTTTAATCTAAGAGCGCATCGACAAAAACGATTTTCAAATAGAAGACAAGGAAAATTAGCTCCCTCAATCAGAGCTAATCGTCAACTTGAACTTCGAGTCGTTTCCGAACTAACCAAAATCTATCCAATTACCGATATTTATTTTGAGTACATCAAAGCCGATATTGATCTAACTTCCGGTAGAAAAGGAGCTAAGTCTGGAAAAGGTTTTTCGCCGGTTATGGTTGGACAAAAATGGGCTATTGAGCAACTGTCTCAATTGGCAACAGTCCATACTCGCGTTGGTTGGCAAACCTCTAATCTCAGAAAACATTTGCGACTAGAAAAGTCTAAAAATAAAGCAGAACAATCACCAGAAAGTCATGCTAACGATGGAATTGCTCTTGCCTGTTTTCAATTTTTAGATTATTTGCCATTCCATACTTCTAATGGACATGGATATGATTGGAAGGGTTATGTTAAAGTAACAAACGCTCCCTTTGCTGTCATCAAACGTCCTCCTGTTAGTCGTCGTCAACTTCACCTGATGGTTTTTTCTAAAGGTGGTAAACGACGTAAATATGGTGGCTCTACCACAAGACATGGGTTCCGTAAAGGAGATTTAGTTTCTTCTCCCAAAGGGATTGGTTATGTAAGTGGAGATACCGAAAAACAGCTATCTGTAAGCGATACCAATGGTCAACGATTGGGACAGATAGCTGTTAGTAAGATTCAGTTAATTCGTCGTTCTAACGGTTTAATTGTTTCTCGCTAACTCATATAAAGCTGCCCTCCGCTATCGCTAAAGGGCGGGGTTTCAGACCCATTTTTTCGATGAAAGATAACACCCCCAAAGTAAAAAGTCTCAAATCTTATCTTCAGCATTTGCCTCAAGATGCGTCGGAAGCGATCGTTAGCACCAACTTTGCACCTTACCTGATATCATATTTAGGATTTTCAACCACGGAGATAATTCCACAGTACGACACGGGAGGCGGTGGGATTACCGACTTTGCCACTCGGAGAAACCTAGAAAACGATATTTTTTTGCAGACAAAGAGTAATCCTTTTCTGCTGATAGAGTTAAAAGGTAGAGATATTAACCTAACTGAAAATAGTCCAAGTTATAAGGCAACTGTCAATCAGTTAAAGCGTCAGTTATTAGGGAATAACTGTAAAGCATCCCAATGGGGAATTATCACTAACGGTTCACACATCCAGTTATTTAGAAAACATGGTAAAATCATTTTTCCTGCCACTACTTGCATAGCAATAACTCCTGAGAACATTGATGAGACCGTAGCTCTGATCAAGACAAAAATTGACAAGACTCCCAAAGCATTAACGGTTACTGTTTACAATAATAAAGGCGGTATAGGCAAAACCACCACCACCGTAAATCTTGCCGCTTTCCTTGCCCTTTTAGGTAAAAAAGTTTTAGTTTTAGACTTTGATTTTAATCAACGAGATCTAACTAAATCTATCCTAACTATAAACCCAGAAGATGGACTACTAGAAAAGGCTTTAACTGACCGCAATATTGATATAAAATCAGTGATCATTCCCTATATTTTTAAGAATTCAAAACGACAAATTACTTTCGATGTTGTTCCTGCTGATCCTAAAATGGCAGAGTATCCGGAATTTCAGTATAATTCTCAAATGAAAATATTCACTCTCCATAGAAAATTAGACTTAGCTAGATATGAATATGATTACATCTTTATAGATGCAGCTCCCAATTGGCGATTTCCTAGCCAGCTGGCTGTTTATGCTGCCGATGTTGTCCTCTTACCCACAAAACATAACAATTCATTCTCCCTTAATAATGCAGCCACTGCCATCAAGGAGTTTCTGCCGCAAATGCAAGAATTAAAAAAAGATGGGACTCCCATAGCCTTACCAATTTTTTTCAACGGTGAGAAGATTACTCAACCACAGTTAGAACTTGCCCAAAAAGAAATTAATCAAATACTAAAAAATGACAAAACCCTTGTACACTATTTTTATCCCAGATACACTAATGCCAGTAAAAATTTACATATTCATCACCTGCCAGAATACGCTATTATAGCCAGTGCTGCCTTCGCTCGCGTGCCTGCCGTCTATAAAAATCGTTCCGCTTATGACTACTACCAAGACTTAGCAAAGGAGTATTTTTTACAATGATGGAATATACCGATATTGGTACTTTGAAGTATCTCTACTTAGATGAAATAGAAATTACCAATGGGACCGATGCTGATAGTTTTTTAATTGAAGTTGCTGCCAAACTATTACAGCAGACAGGTGGACGCAATTGGCTGCCTGTAATCGTCAAAGAATTATCAGAGGATCGCTATGAAGTTATCGGCAACTCATTTGTTTATGCTGTGGCTGAAAGGGCTGGACTAGAAAGAATTTGGTGTATTATTGCCGATGGAACAGAAGATGCTAGGAATATATCCAGAGTTTTGGCAAGAGAAGAAACCCCAAAACTAAATCTGTCAACAGCTTCAAGAGAAGAAATTAAATCTGCTTTACAGTTCTTAATTGAACAACCGAATAGCCCCCTAAAAACAGTTAAATTAGCTACTGCTACTGCTAGGATTGATGAGGCTCCCCGTCAATTCTGGAAGAGTTTAGACTCAATTGTTGCCCTCAAGTGTGGAATTACAAAAGGGAAGGGATTAGATTTACTCAAAACTGTCTTTTATCTCACTCCTGAATCTCAACAAGATGCAGTGATTGAGGAGTTTTCAGAAGAAACTCTCAAACTTAAGACTGTTTCCGAATTAAAGACTCTAGCCAAAGAAAAAGGAATCGTTGGTTTAAGCAAGATGAAGAAAGCAGAGCTAGTCAGAATATTGGCGCAATAAGAAAAAGGAGTATGAATTATGAATTATGAATTATGAATTATCAATTGCTAGAAGATATTGAAAGTGAATTAAAATGGCAGCAAAGCCTTTCTAACGAAGATATGGAATTGGGAGCTTTTTCAACGTGAACCACTATCGAGTCATCCCGGGCTTGAGCATTGATTATGCTTGTGGAGTCCATCTGTTATCATCTTGGGTAGTTCTCTAAGGATTTAGTCCCTTTGACATCCTCGCCGCCGTAAAACGGACGGCGATTCCCAAACCTCACGATTTGGGTTTCTGCTTCTTTCCCGAAGGATTTTTCGCACCTGCCGCCCCAGTTTTACTCTGTTCTGGTCTTATGGTCGCTCTACAGACTGACACCGCAAGCCCTGCGGCCAAAATGTTTTTACTGGCGTTAACATCTCGGTCATGGTGAATCCCACAGTCTGGACAATCCCATTCTCGAATATTTAACGGCATTTTCTCAGCAATATACCCGCAATTACTACACTTTTTAGAGCTAGGAAACCATCTATCTATTTCGATGTAATTTCTTCCGTACCAACGGCATTTATAGGCTAACTGCCGAGTGATTTCTCCCCAACTAACGTCAGATATTGCCTGAGATAATTTAGGGTTTTTGACCATATTCTTGACGGCTAAATTCTCAACCACAATCGTTTGGTTTTCACGAACTAATTGAGTGGTTAGCTTGTGTAAATGGTCTTTTCTGTTATCAGTAATTTGAGCGTGAATTCTGGCTACTTTGATTTTTGCCTTTTCTCGATTCTTTGAGCCTTTCTGTTTTCTAGAAAGATTTTTTTGTGCTTTTCCCAGTCTCCGATAATGCTTTTTAAAATGCTTGGGATTAGATACTTTATCGCCATTGCTGGTAATTACTAGGCTACTAATTCCTAAGTCAATTCCAATGGCTTTATCTGTTACTGGTAAAGGCTTAATCCTTGGGTCATCAAATCTAATTGAAATATGCCAACGTCCAGAAGGATGTAATCTGACTGTTACTGTGCTTGGTTCACAGCTTTCTGGGATTTGTCTTGACCATCGAATAGGTAAGGGTTCCGTGCATTTGGCTAAATAGATTTGTCTGTCTTTAAATTTAAAAGCAGACTTGGTAAATTCGGCACTTCCTCCCTGATGTTTTTTCTTAAAGTTAGGATACTTAGTACGACCAGCAAAGAAATTAGTAAAAGCTGTTTGTAGGTGTCTTAACCCTTGTTGTAAAGGTACACAGCTAACTTCGTTTAAAAAGTCTAATTCTTCTTGTTTTTTCCAATCGGTCAACATTGAAGAAGTTTGAACATATCCTACTCTTTCTTGCTTTTCGTACCATGCTTGTGTTCTGAGATGGAGAGCTTTATTGTAAACTAATCTTACACAGCCCAATGTGCGCCGCAATAGCGACTCTTGTTCGGGTGTGGGGTAAAATCGAAACGAATAGGCTTTTTCCATACCTCACATTTTAGCATATAGCGTTTTTCAGTCTGCTGAGGTACAAAAGTTATGGGTTTTAGGCAAAAGGCAAGAGGCAAAAGGCAAAGGGGAAGAAAATAGGTGTACCTCACTAGCTTAGGAAACGCTATATATTTCGTAAATGTGCTAATATTTAACAGTAAAGCCGTCGTAGAACGACGGGGTTTCAGACCCAAATTTTCGATGAAATGGCGAGTGATACTTGAACCCGATCCCGATACAAACGAATGGGCAATTTGGTGTCCGGAACTGCCCGGATGCACATCTGCCGGTATTACACAAGAGGAAGCTCTCAATAATATACGCGAAGCGATCGAGCTTTATTTACAACCTGATGCTATCGACCTTCTACCAGGAGCAGTAATCCGTGAGGTTATGGTGGGATGACTCGACTCAGGAGAATGAATGCTGACGAGGTTGAGCGCATATTACGCAAGTATAACTTTGAACTGATCTCTCAGAAGGGTAGTCATAGAAAATGGCGTGGTAGGGATCAAGATACTCAAGTTATCGTACCTTACCATCAAGGGAGAGATTTACCTACTGGAACATTGCGTAACATCATGATTACAGCCATGATCCCAGAAGGAGAGTGGAAATCTCCATAAACTTCATCTAAAGTCCATCTGTCTAACCAATCACTGCACCCGACCGAGAGTTAGACTGATAATATCATTCAAGGTTGGGCTTCGGCCGTGAGCTTTTGCCGAACGGTTGAAGCATGAAACCCAACGCCCGATCATGTTAGGCTACTGCTAACCCATCCTACAAATAATTGTGTCTCCCTACTTATAACAAATCACTCCAGTATCAATTATGAGTTAGGAAGTGGGAAGAAAAAAGCTGCCGACTGCCTCCTGACCTACCCTTTCAGCAATAAATCGCTAATTTCCGACTGACAATGACCAATTAAACGATTAAGGGCTTTTTTTCCTTGTTTACCTTGATAATCTGAGCGATCGCTCTCAGTAATTCCATAGGGACGACCGATCGCCACCTTGACACGATGATAAAAGACAACGGGATGCCAACCATCTTGATCGAATAAAGGTTCCGTGGTATCTAACCAGCGCAGCAAACGCACGGGAAAAGGACTAATAACAGTTTCCGACTCGGAGAGAATAGCCACAGGTAAGACAAATAAATTCTCCACGGGACAACGCAGGGCTAAATGGGCAAATCCGCTCTGAAAACGGCTAATTTGACGAGGAGCAGTCAAATTTAACATCGGCGATCCACCTTCTGGAAATAAACCGATCCATCGTCCGGACTGTAAAAAATCCGTTGCTTGCCGAAAAAAAGTCCGGTGGCGTTTTTCAGGGGTATCAAAGGGAAAACATCCCAATTCTCCGATTAATTCCCGCAAAAGCGGCGTTTTTCCCATGTAGTGATGACAGGCGATCGGGAGAGTTTTGCCCAAAGCTTGAATTAAGATCGGCGCGTCCAAAAAGCTACGATGGTTACTTACCACGATCGCCACTCCTTGGCCGGGTAGATTTTCTTGACCGACGGTAAACAGACTCGTGCGCGTGGTATCAAGAATTAAACGAGAGGTGGATAGGGGGGTAAGCAGCTTCATGGAAAAAAAAAATCGGCCTTAAGATTGTTTTTATTGACTTAGACTACAACTAAAGGATAAAACAGAATTAGAGGATCATAAAATATAAGGGATTATGTCCCAATCATCTACGGACCAGCCTCGGGGCAGCCTCGTCTATTTAAAAAAATAAATTTCATGAATGATTTGAATGAGCGAAAAACATTTGCTTTAACAACACCTCTTTATTATGTCAACGATATCCCTCACATCGGTAGTGCTTACACGACGATCGTAGCGGATGTTATGGCACGATGGCAGCGGTTACAGGGCAATTCTGTCCTCCTAATTACAGGAACCGACGAACACGGACAGAAAATCGAACGGACTGCGGCAGCCAAAGGACTCAATCCCCAGGAACACTGCGATCGCATCGCCACCAGTTTTGCCAATCTCTGGGCCAAGCTACACATCCAGTATGATCGCTTTAGTCGCACCACTGCCCCCCGTCATCAGGCAATTGTTAACGAATTTTTTGAAAGAGTCTGGGAAAAAGGCGATATCTATCTCGATCGCCAACAGGGTTGGTATTGCGTCGCCTGTGAAGAATTTAAGGAAAAAAGAGAACTGTTAGATAATGGCTGTTGTCCCATTCATACTAATCTGGCCGCCGAATGGCGCGACGAGGAAAACTATTTTTTCCGTCTCTCTAAATATCAGACGCAACTAGAACAACTTTACCAAGAGCAACCCGATTTTATTCAACCGGAAAGCCGACGTAATGAGGTTCTCAACTTTGTCAACCAAGGACTACAGGACTTCTCCATCTCTAGGGTTAATGTGGCTTGGGGGTTTCCCATTCCCCACGATGGTAAGCATACCATCTACGTTTGGTTTGATGCCCTTCTTGGCTATGTTACCGCCCTTCTCGACCCCGAAGACGAACCCACCCTAGAAAATGCCTTGGCCAAATGGTGGCCGATCGATCTGCATCTGATCGGTAAAGATATATTAAGATTCCATGCCATTTATTGGCCGGCTATGCTAATGTCGGCGGGTTTACCCTTGCCCAAAAGAGTGTTCGGCCATGGCTTTTTGACCAAAGACGGGCGGAAAATGGGCAAAAGTCTCGGTAATACCCTCGATCCCTTCGATTTGGTTGATCGCTACGGGGCCGATGCCGTCCGTTACTATTTCGTTAAAGAGATTGAATTAGGACAGGATGGCGATTTTCAGGAAACCAGATTTGTTAATATTCTTAACGCGGATTTAGCCAACGATTTAGGCAACCTCCTCAATCGCACCCTAGGCATGGTCAAAAAATACTGCCAAAATATCCCCCCCCAGTTGACTGGCGTAGATATCCCCAACGATAATCACCTTAAGAATATGGGGATCAATTTAGGAGGCATTGTTGAACAGAAGTACAATGCGCTACAATTTGATCAAGCCTGTGAGGAAATATTGGCGTTAATTCGTGCTAGTAATAAGTTTATCGATGAGAGTGCGCCCTGGAGTTTATTTAAACAGAAACAACAAGCAGCGGTAGAACAAGTCCTCTACGCAGTTTTGGAATCAGTAAGACTCTCTGCCTACCTACTTTCACCGATAATACCGACCTTGAGCAGTAAAATTTATCAACAACTGGGTTTTGTTATTGATTTTAATACTTTCAGGTCGGAGGACGGAGAAAACTCCCCTGATCGTGTCTCTTTTTCCCAACACTGTCAATGGGGATTACCCACAAATCCACAACTGGGAACACCTGAACCGATCTTTTCTAAACTAGAACTGCCGTTAAACGATTCCTAAAGGAATTTTTTGATAACTCTATTTTTTAAGGTCTGTTGTCCTTTGGGACACAACTGGCAAACACCCAACACTAAACTTTTAACAAACGAGGAAAAATAAAATGTTTGATGATTATGACACAGCCCCAGTCTTTACCCCCGAACAAGTGCTAGAAAATCGCGGTCGTGTGGCGATTTTCATCGATGGTTCTAATTTATTTTATGCGGCTCTGCAATTAGGTATCGAAATTGACTACACTAAATTACTTTGTCGTTTAACTGCCGGTTCTCGTCTCCTGCGCGCCTTCTTTTATACTGGAGTTGATCGCACTAACGAAAAACAGCAGGGGTTCCTCCTCTGGATGCGTCGCAACGGCTATCGAGTCATCGCTAAAGATCTAGTACAATTGCCCGATGGTTCCAAAAAAGCCAATCTCGACGTGGAAATCGCCGTGGATTTAATGGCGCTAGTGGGTTCCTATGATACCGCAGTCATTGTCAGTGGTGATGGGGATTTAGCCTATGCTGCCGATTCCGTTAGTTACCGTGGTGCGCGAGTGGAAGTGGTTAGTTTGCGATCGATGACCAGTGATAGTTTAATTAATGTAGCCGATCGCTATGTTGATTTAGATCAAATTAAAGAAGAAATTCAAAAAACTAGCAAACATCACCTTGGTTATAATAATTTCCCCGTCAGCGTCTTGGATCAAGATCGAAGCGGTCGCTAGAAAAATTCAGCAAAAATCAAGTTTAAGGTGGGTAATTCCCACCTTTTTCAGTTATCAGTTATCAGTTATCAGTTATCAGTGACCAGTTATCAGTTATCAGTGACCAGTTATCAGTGACCAGTTATCAGTGACCAGTTATCAGTGATCAGTTATCAGTGACCAGTTATCAGTTATCAGTTATCAGTTATCAGTGACCACTCCCCATCTGCTGCCTCCTCAATTAAGCGATACTACTGCGCTTTCTCGCTTCCTTATAAGATGTTCCCACATCCTGTAAACCGACTTTAATCATTTGTTGTTCCAAAAGGGCAAAAAAACGCAGGCGATCGCCACCTTTAATCACCGCTAAATTGTGCGCTTCCGCTAAGGCGATCGGATAACCATAACCTTTTAACACCTGGGCCAGTAAAATACTCAAAGAGCGATCGAGTAATTCTCGATCCTCCACCACCCAAGCAGGAACCTCTACCCTAGCGATTTCCGTCCCCACATGGAGATAACAGAAGTAAATACGATGCTCATCCCCATAAAGATCGAGTATTTTCAAAGAACTGCGCCAAAAAGGACTTCTTTGCCCCGGTTCCAATAAATAACCCCAGACAGAGGCATCCCGGAGAGGATCGACAACGCGACAAGGGGTTTTGTCTGGCTCTAAATCACCGCAATTGATCAAGCAATTGGGAGTATCATGGGGACAAGATTGTAAACGCAGGAAATTTAAGCCTTCCGTGCTGCGAGAAGCACTAATATAACCTATAAGCGGGATTCTAGCTGATTTTAAATCGTCCCAAGACTGAAAAATCGGTGGCAAAATTAAATCTTTTGCTTCCGGGGGGAGACTATCGATAAACCAATAGATCAAAGAACCATCCACGAGGGCTAAATTTGGTTCATAATGGGCGCCGGGGGGTTTTACCCAACGAGTAGCCATTTCTGCTAACATTTGGCTTTCTAATACCGTCCGACGATAACTCATCCACTCATCCACGCGAATACCCCACTGTTTAGAAATGTAGAGGTCTTCTGATTTGTAATAGACTTCGGGAATGCTATCGAGGAGAGGGTGTAAATTTTGACCATAGTGCAACATGATCCTACCGATATTAATTAGATAACAGTAGGCGATTTCGTGGTGAGAAGGGGCAATCTGGGAACCATCCGTGGCAAAAACGCTATGACTTTCGGGGGGGGGAAGGATACTAATGCGGGTGTCGAGAGGTTCGATCGGTAGCGCGACAGAGAAAATTAGGCGATCATGCCAGTTATGATAGAGTTCTAGCAGTTTTTCCTGTTGCTGTTGAGCCTGTTCTAAAAGAATTTTAGCCCGTTGCACTCGCTCACGACTAGCTGTCACTTCCTGTTGAAAATGTTGACTGATTCCTGGCATTTTTGCCGCTAATTTCGCAAGATCGAGCATAGCTATCCTCTCCCTGACTTTTTTTGATTTTATCGCAATTTCCTGTCTCTAAAGATAATTTTGTCAATTATTGCCAAATTTATCCATAATACCTGCGGTTGCCGCCTTTCCTTCCACAGCCACCCAGATTTTGCTATCTAGCCAAAAAGACAATCTCTAACCTCTAAACCGGAGAAAAGCACAATCGCTGACTTGACAACAAGAGCGACAATTTGCTATAATGACCTTTTGTCAACGATTTGACCTTCGGTAATAGGAGTTCAGAGTAACCTTAGATACAGCCCTATCATGCCCACCATTCAGCAATTAATACGCGACGAAAGATCCAAAGCGAAAAGAAAAACCAAATCTCCCGCCCTCAAACAATGCCCCCAACGCCGGGGAGTTTGTACAAGAGTATACACCACCACACCGAAAAAACCCAACTCAGCCCTACGGAAAGTGGCCAGGGTACGTTTGACCTCTGGATTTGAGGTGACAGCCTACATCCCGGGCATCGGTCATAACCTACAAGAACACTCGGTCGTCCTCATTCGCGGCGGTCGGGTCAAAGATCTACCCGGAGTCAGATACCACATCATTCGCGGCACCCTCGATGCCACCGGGGTGAAAAACCGTCAAAAGGCGCGGTCTAAGTACGGAACCAAACGCCCCAAACCCGCCGCTAAATAAACAGGAAATTGATTAACCAAAAAAATACTCCCACCGAGTCGGTCAAAGTTAACCCAAGAGACTGAAAACTCGCAGGAGAGGGTTTGAGATGGGCTGTAATCATCCGACTGTCAAGCAAAAGTTAAAGTTAACCTAGAAAATTCAGGAATATTCCGATGTCTCGCCGTAAAAACGTCAAAAAACGTCCTATTCCCCCCGATCCCGTTTACAATAGCTGTTTAGTCAGCATGACTATCCGCCGGATCATGCGATCGGGCAAAAAATCCCTGGCCGCTAACATCGTCTACGATGCCCTGAAAACCGTCGGCGAACGTACCGGTCAAGAACCCCTAGAAGTATTTGAAAAAGCCGTTAAAAACGCCACCCCCCTAGTGGAAGTGAAAGCCCGTCGGGTCGGTGGAGCCACCTATCAAGTGCCGATGGAAGTACGCAGCAACCGTGGTAGTACATTGGCACTGCGTTGGTTAGTCCATTATGCCAGAACCAGAGGCGGCAAAACCATGGCAGGTAAACTGGCCAACGAGATCATGGATGCCGCCAATGAAACCGGCGGCACAATCAAAAAACGGGAAGAAACCCACCGGATGGCAGAGGCAAACAAAGCCTTTGCCCACTATCGTTACTAAGAAAGATACTTTAAAGATACTTTAAGGGCGGTGGACCACACCGCTGCCGCCAAAAAACTGTCAAGAAAAGTATAGAATTGTAAATAGTGTAAAAAATCCTAGAACAAAACCCCATCACTGGCAAGCAAAGCAAGGAGGTTGCTGTGGCACGGACTATCCCGCTAGAGAGAGTGCGAAACATCGGAATCGCCGCTCACATAGACGCGGGCAAAACAACGACAACAGAAAGAATCCTGTTCTACACGGGAGTCGCTCATAAACTGGGCGAAGTCCACGACGGAACGGCAATTACCGACTGGATGGAACAGGAACGGGAGCGAGGAATCACCATCACCGCCGCCGCCATCAGTACCAGTTGGCAAGATCATCGCATCAACATCATTGACACCCCCGGCCACGTCGATTTCACCATTGAAGTGGAACGTTCCATGCGGGTACTCGATGGCGTGGTGGCGGTTTTCTGCTCTGTTGGTGGTGTACAACCCCAATCGGAAACCGTCTGGAGACAAGCCGATCGGTACAAAGTACCCCGGATTGCCTTTATCAACAAAATGGACAGAACGGGAGCGAACTTCTTCAAAGTTTACGAACAATTAAGAGATCGCCTTAGAGCTAACGCCGTTCCCATCCAAATGCCGATCGGCGCAGAAAGCGAACTGAGCGGGATCGTTGATCTCGTCAAGATGCGCGCCTATATATATAAGGACGATCTAGGGAAAGACATAGAAGAAACCGACATTCCCGAAGACTTATTGAAAAAGGCCGAAGAATTCCGCCTGCAGCTGGTGGAGGCTGTAGCAGAAGCGGATGAAGAACTCCTAGAAAAATATCTAGAAGGTGAAGAACTCACCGAAGCCGAAATCAAACGCGGTCTGAGAGAAGGGACGATTGCTGGTACAATTGTTCCCGTCCTCTGCGGCTCGGCTTTCAAAAACAAAGGGGTACAACTGCTCCTCGATGCCGTGGTAGATTACCTACCCTCGCCATCGGAAGTAGCCGCCGTTAAAGGGATTCTCCCCGATGGTAGCGAGGCAATCCGGGAAGCCAAGGACGATGCGCCCTTCTCGGCCCTGGCCTTCAAAATCATGGCGGATCCCTTCGGTCGTTTAACCTTCCTACGGGTCTATTCCGGTGTGTTAGCCAAGGGCAGCTACGCCTACAACTCCACCAAAGGAACCAAAGAACGGATCGCTCGCCTGATCGTCCTCAAATCCAACGAACGGATCGAAGTGGATGAACTGCGCGCCGGTGATCTGGGAGCGGCGATCGGACTGAAAAACACCATTACCGGGGATACCCTCTGTGATGAGAAAAACCCAGTTATCCTAGAATCCCTCTTTATCCCCGAACCGGTGATCTCCGTGGCGGTGGAACCGAAAACCAAACAGGACATCGAGAAACTCAGCAAAGCTCTGCAAGCTCTCTCCGATGAGGATCCCACCTTCCGGGTCAAAGTTGATCCCGAAACCAATCAAACGGTAATCGCCGGGATGGGAGAACTGCACCTGGAAATTCTCGTCGATCGAATGCTGCGGGAATACAAAGTCGAAGCAACCGTGGGCGCTCCCCAAGTTGCCTATCGGGAAACCGTCCGCAAACCCGTACGGGCCGAGGGTAAATTTATCCGTCAAAGTGGCGGTAAAGGACAGTACGGCCACGTCGTCATCGAACTCGAACCGGGTGAACCCGGATCTGGCTTTGTCTTCGTCTCCAAAATTGTCGGTGGTGCTATCCCCAAAGAATACATCAACCCGTCAGAACAAGGGATGAAAGAAGCTTGCGAATCGGGGATCGTTGCGGGTTATCCCGTCATCGACCTGAAAGCAACCCTTGTGGATGGTTCTTTCCACGATGTGGACTCCTCCGAGATGGCCTTTAAGATTGCCGGTTCCATGGCGATCAAGGAAGCGGTGATGAAAGCTACCCCCGTTCTCCTAGAACCGATGATGAAGGTCGAGGTGGAAGTACCCGAAGACTTCATCGGTAACGTCATCGGTGATCTTAACTCCCGTCGGGGACAAATCGAAGGTCAAGAAACCGAGGCTGGCATCGCCAAAGTGTCCGCTAAAGTCCCCCTAGCGGAAATGTTTGGTTACGCCACTGATATTCGCTCCAAAACCCAAGGACGGGGCATCTTCACCATGGAATTTAGCCATTACGAAGAAGTCCCCCGCAACGTGGCCGAGGCGATTATCACCAAAAGTAAAGGGAACGGCTAATCAGTGACCGGTGAGCAGTGAGCAGTGAAGACAAACCGATCATTTAAATTTGATCGGTCAACCCTAATAACTGCTAACTTAAAACTGATCTCCGGTGACTGATTAATGTTCACCCACCTGAAGAAGAAAAAAAAACAAAGGAACAGAAAGTAAATGGCACGCGCTAAATTTGAACGGACGAAACCCCACGTTAACATCGGTACGATCGGTCACGTTGACCACGGCAAAACTACCCTCACCGCCGCCATCACGATGACCCTAGCGGCTCTGGGTAATGCCCAAGCTAAAAAATACGATGAAATCGATGCCGCTCCCGAAGAAAAGGCTCGCGGGATCACCATCAACACCGCTCACGTTGAGTACGAAACCGCCAGTCGCCACTATGCACACGTGGACTGCCCCGGCCACGCGGACTATGTAAAAAACATGATCACCGGTGCGGCACAGATGGACGGTGGTATTCTCGTGGTCTCGGCCGCCGATGGCCCGATGCCCCAAACCCGGGAACATATCCTGCTGGCTCGTCAGGTGGGGGTTCCTAACCTGGTGGTCTTCCTCAACAAAAAAGATATGGTGGACGACGAGGAGTTACTGGAACTGGTAGAACTGGAAGTGCGCGAACTTCTCAGCAGTTACGACTTTGCTGGCGACGAAATCCCCATTATTGCCGGTTCTGCGAAAGAAGCCCTCGACTACATGACCAAAAATCCCAAGGCCCAAAAAGGCGATAACGAGTGGGTGGACGCAATTTATGAATTAATGGAAGCGGTGGATAGCTATATCCCCACCCCCGAACGGGATATCGATAAACCCTTCCTGATGGCGGTAGAAGACGTATTCTCGATTACTGGTCGGGGGACGGTGGCTACCGGTCGGATCGAACGCGGTATTGTGAAAGTGGGTGATAACGTGGAATTGGTCGGGATCAGAGATACCCGCGCCACCACCGTCACCGGGATCGAAATGTTCAAGAAAAGTCTCGACCAAGGGATGGCTGGTGACAACGCTGGTATCCTCCTGCGTGGTATCCAAAAAACCGATATCGAGCGCGGCATGGTGATCGCTAAACCGGGTACAATCAAACCCCACACCCAGTTTGAAGGTGAGGTGTATGTGTTAAGTAAAGAAGAAGGTGGTCGTCACACTCCTTTCTTTAAAAACTATCGTCCTCAGTTCTATGTACGGACAACTGACGTAACTGGCACTATCCAAGACTACACCGCCGATGATGGCAGCACTGTAGAAATGGTCATGCCGGGAGACCGGATCAAAATGACCGTGGAACTGATCAACCCGATCGCTATTGAACAGGGTATGCGCTTCGCTATTCGCGAAGGTGGTCGCACCATCGGTTCCGGCGTTATCTCGAAAATTATCAAGTAGGCTAATCTACTAATTAACGGGGCAGTGAATTTAAAAGCTGCTCCGTTACTGTCTTGATCTTGTACCTTGACAACTGCAATAGGTGAAATTATGGCTACGTTACAACAACAGAAAATTCGCATTCGTTTGAAAGCTTTTGACCGCCGCCTACTCGATACTTCCTGTGAGAAGATTGTCGATACTGCCAATAGAACTAACGCCACGGCGATCGGACCGATTCCCCTACCGACAAAAAGAAAGATTTATTGTGTCCTGCGTTCCCCTCACGTTGATAAGGACTCCCGTGAACATTTTGAAACCCGCACCCATCGCCGCATTATTGATATTTACCAACCCTCTTCTAAGACAATCGATGCTTTGATGAAATTAGATTTACCCGCAGGGGTTGATATTGAAGTTAAATTGTAAAAAATGCCAAAAAGATGTTATCGCTAACATCTTTTTTTCTTTCCCACTATCCTATACTTTTTAAACAAGATTTAGTATAAATAGGATTTTTTATAAAAAAAAGTTATTAAACGAGGGCCAATACAATTGCTAGGGGTGCATCGCCAAAGATGCACCAGATTGCTAAACCCTTTGTAGGGGAAAACCTAAAGCTTCTCGTTGCTGTAAATACAATTGAGCAACCTGTCGAGCTAAATTGCGAATTCTGCCGATATAACGGGTTCTTTCAGCTACAGCAATCACACCTCTAGCATCGAGTAAATTAAAAGTATGGGAACATTTGAGAACATAATCTAGACTGGGAATCACCAGAGAGCGATCAATTAATTGTTTAGCTTCCTGTTCATATAAACTGAATAAACTAAATAATAACTCAGGATTAGAAGCCTCAAAATTGTAGGTACATTGTTCGATTTCATTTTGTAGAAAAATATCGCCGTAGAGGATATTTTCATTCCATTGAATTTTATTAATTGCCTCCACATCTTGCAGATACATAGCTAATCTTTCTAAACCATAGGTAATTTCGATTGCCACGGGACGACAATCGATCCCCCCACACTGTTGAAAGTAGGTAAATTGGGTGATTTCCATACCATCTAACCACACTTCCCAACCCACACCCCAAGCACCGAGGGTGGGAGATTCCCAGTTATCTTCCACAAAGCGAATATCGTGATCTTCTGGGTTAATTCCTAACACCCGCAGGGAGTCTAAATAGATTTCCTGAATATTATTAGGAGAGGGTTTAATTAGGACTTGATATTGATAGTAATGCTGAAAACGATTGGGATTTTCGCCATAACGGCCATCCGTAGGACGACGACAGGGTTCCACATAGGCAACGGCCCAAGGTTCCGGACCAATTGCCCTTAAAAAGGTATGGGGACTCATGGTTCCCGCGCCTTTTTCGGTATCATAGGGTTGAGCAACTAAACAACCACGAGCGGCCCAAAATTCATTTAATTTAGCGATAACAGCTTGGAAAGTTAAAGACATGGGAAAAAGTAAAAAAGCGGGTTAGGGGTTGGGGAAGTGGGAATTATAAATTATAAATTATGAATTATGAATTGGGAAGTGGGGAAGTGGGGAAGTGGGGAAGTGGGGAGCTTTTCAGTGATCAGTAAACTGATAACTGATAACTGATAACTGATAACTGTCTCCTGACGGTTAAAGTCATTGACTTACTTTTAACTGCAAGCGAAAGTGAACGGGGGTAGAAGATTGGGGGAGAATAACTAATTCATAAAATCCCTCTTCGGGTAATTGACCGGACCATTGCCGATCGCTAGACTTGTCTAAAAGGGTAATATTACCCGTGGGAGAGTAGAAAGATAGTAAAACTTCGCCTTCCGTCTCTAAATTTAAGTCTAACCGATCACTGGAACGCAATTTTATTGCATAGGCTTTTCCTTGTCCCTCGCTGAGAATTGCCTCGATAACTTCCTCTCCCCCCGCGTCTAAACTTTCGATCGCTTGGTAGGATAGGCCAGACTGTAAAGATTGTAACTGATTCCAGGCCAAACCACTCCATAGTTGACCTAGGCTCTTATCAAAACTTGGTCTTTCTGTTAATTCGGGAAATAGCTGAAAAAAAGCAGTATCAGTGAGTAAATTAAGGACTCTACTGCTTAAACGTAACTGATTTACTTGTTCTCGCCATTTTTCTCGCTGTTGCTCGTTGTAGCTACCCAATGCTTCTCTAGTGCCAGAATCGAGACCTTCTAAGCGATCGAGGATTTCTGCTGCTAAAATATCTCTTTGTTCCTGTTTCTGTTTTTCCTCTTTGATATCCCCATAGCGGAGGCTAAACAATTCATTGACGAGATTTTTAAAAAACCGACCATCAATTCTCAACTCTAGACGGCGCTTTCTCATCTCGGCTTTCCGTTGCCATGCCGTATCTGTGGCAGAATTAAAATTATTTTCCTCCGTGGCAAAAACGGGTTTAACGGTTTCGGGTTGATTACTGTGTTTAACCCACTGTTTCCCGATTAACCAGCCTATTGCCGCCGATAATAACATCAAGAGGCAAAAAATAGCGATCCTGCCGGAACAGCCGAGAAAAACGGGCGATTTATTCCGAGAATTAGCGGCCATTGTCTCCTGAGACGATTTGGGGTTTTGATATGTAAAGATGAGATTACCACAAATAATAGGCTAGGACGCATTTTAACCGCCTATCCTTAGATTAGCTGAATCTCCCCCAATCCCTTTACTGTTGCCCCTTGTCTCATCTCATACTAAATTGTTTAAAAAGTATAGGATAGTGGGGTGTGGGGTGTGGGGTGTGGGGTGTGGGGAGAAACAATTAATAACTTGAGAGTTAATCACACTATTAAAAACGGATTTGGTATCAACAAGCAGTTTAAATACACGGACAGCTTATTATTCATAGCAGATAACCATGACTACAACTCAACCCCTATCCCCTAGCCAAACCGCCCGAAAAGATCAGATAATCTTCCCAAAGGGTGAATTTTGGAGTGATGAACCGCCCTTGGAAAGTAATTTACATCTAACTCAGATTATTTTATTGATAAAATGCCTAGAATGGTTATGGCAAGATAGAGAAGATTACTTTGCAACCGGGAATTTAACCATCTACTACAGACCAAATCAGAAAAAATCAGAATACTTTAGAGGACCCGACTTTTTTGTAGTATTACTAAGATTAAACAATTACCTGAACCGCCACAGGATGAATACACTAAGATGATTTTAGAAATGCTTAAGGTGCAAAAGGGCGATTTTGGGTATGAGTTAGCAATGAATTAGTTAATTTAGGTGTTCCCAAAGAGGATATTATCTTAGCTTTTCATCAACCTTTAGTTAGACCCTATACAGGGTTTACAGTCGGTTAATTTTTTAGATAAGCTAAGACGTATTTAAACCGCTTATTCTTGGATTAGCCGAATCTCCTGCAATCCCTTACTGTTGCCTCTTGCCTCTTGCCTCGTCTCAACAAGCAATTTAAATTACGAACAGCTTGCCAGCGCAGCAACCGAACCACCGACCTTTAAACTTTGACCCCTTTCCGAAAACCCCATCACCCTATTTGTCTAAAAATATTAAGAGATGTAACTATTTATGCCTAACCTAGAAAGTGATTACTCAACAGGGGTGAGATCAGGATAGTCTAGATCGAGCAGTCCGATAGATGTTTAGTTAAATTCCTACTTCAGATATGTCCGTTTCTAGTCCTCCTCGTTCCCTGCGTATCGGTTCGCGTAAAAGTCAGTTAGCCCTAGTACAAACCTATTGGGTACAGGCAGAATTGAGTAAACACCACCCCCATCGACAGTTTGAGGTGGAGACGATGAGTACCCAAGGCGATAAAATTCTCGATGTGGCCCTAGCGAAAATCGGTGATAAGGGTTTATTTACCAAAGAACTAGAAGTGGGAATGTTGGATAGATCGATCGATCTTGCTGTCCATTCTCTCAAGGATCTGCCCACTAATTTACCGGAAGGCTTAATCTTGGGTTGCGTCACGGAAAGAGTTAATCCGGCCGATGCTTTGGTGGTAAATAGCCAAAATCAAGACTATCAATTAGACACTTTACCGGAAGGTGCGGTGGTGGGGACTTCTTCCCTGCGGCGATTGGCCCAGTTGCGTTACCATTATCCCCATCTGACTTTTAAAGATGTGCGCGGCAATGTCAACACCCGTCTGGCAAAACTGGACGCGGGAGAATACGACGCGATTATTCTGGCAGTAGCGGGATTGGAAAGGTTAGGATTAGGCGATCGAGTTCATCAGGTTATTCCGGCGGCAATTTCTCTCCATGCGGTGGGACAGGGGGCTTTAGGGATAGAATGCCGCGATGCTGATCCGGAGGTTTTGGAAGTCCTAAAAGTGTTGGAACACGCCCCTAGCCGCGATAGATGCTATGCTGAACGCGCTTTTTTACGGGAGTTGGAAGGGGGTTGTCAAGTTCCCATCGGAGTGAATACGGCGATCGAGGATGGTATCCTAACTTTAACGGGTATGGTGGCTAGTCTCGACGGTAAGCGCCTGATTAAGGACTCGGTTAGCGGTGATCCTAGCCATGGGGAAGTCTTAGGACGAGATTTAGCCCATAAAGTGCGCGACGCTGGTGCTGGAGAGATTTTAGCCGAGATTTTCGCTGAAGTGGGCCGATAATCAGTCATCAGTGATCGGTTATCAGTTATCAGTCTTAACTAGGGTTGGCTGAATAAATCTAACCTTTTCCGCCGGGATGAGAGAATGGCCTTTCGGAGTCAGGAAATTGTGCAGGATGTGACGATTTTGAATTAAAACTAAAGTTGCGATCGCTAAGAGAAAATAACCAAAACCTTTTTGTAACTGTTTTGCGGACACAAACTGTCCCAGATAGGAACCGATAAAAGTACCGAGAGCAGCCGCAAAAGCAAAGGATAGGGTTAACTGCCAATCGACGCTAATATGACCTAAATAGCCCAGTAATCCGGCTACAGAATTGAGGGAAATAATCAGCAGGGAAGTTGCGATCGCTTGAACCATGGGGATTTTACCCAATAATACCAGTGCGGGAACGATAGCGAAGCCTCCCCCAACCCCAACTAATCCCGTCAGGACACCCACAGCAATTCCTTCGCTCATTAACCAGAGCCAGCAATATCGGCACAATGGTTGGGGGTAGAGAGTCAGATCTTTTTGCCGATCGCGGGCCTTATAATCAGGATTATCTATCTGTGCTGATCTGCGGATCATAAAGGCTGCCGCTATAAGCATTAGTGTCGCAAACAGGAGCATCTGGAAGGTTGCAGTGACAAAGGGTAATGTGGCTAATCTTGCTCCCAAAAAAGCCCCTACCATCGTCGCAGAACCGAAGATAAAAGCGGTTTTTAAGTTAATGTTGCCTTTTTTCCAGTGGGGAATCGTGGCGAGTAAACTGACACTACCGATGACTAGAAGCGTCATAGCGATCGCCGATTTGGTCGGTACTCCCATCACATAGACTAGAATCGGTAATGCTAGTACAGAACCTCCTCCCCCCAGCAATCCCAGACTAATCCCCGTACAAACGGCTAATAAATGTCCAATTAACCAAGTCATTTCAGTTATCAGTTATTTTAGCGATCGGTCGTCAGGAGGCAGGAGATACGGTGATAGGGTTTTAGGGTGTTGGGGTGGTCACTGCGTGCGCGACGTTCGGCGACGCTCAGTCGAGCCGTTGCGGGGGGTGTTAGGGTGTTGGGGTTTTAGTTGAAATTCCCCCACTTCCCCACTTCCCAATTCATAATTTATAATTCATAATTTATAATTCCCACACCCCTCACCCAACCCCCTATTTCCCCCGATGGGGTTGATTATAAGGAAGTTTAGCCAGAAGCATAGCTAAAGCACAGGTATTACTAATCCCCGCAAAAACTAGACCAGAACCGACAAAACCGCTTAAAATCAGGAACCAAGGCGAGAGAAAGGCTCCTAATACTGTTCCGAGGACAACTAGGGAACCAGCAACGATCTGCACCTGACGAAATAGGCTAATTGGCGCATTTTGGTCTTTTTCGGTGGCATAACCCGCACTTTTCCAAGTATTTAAGCCGTTTTTTAGCTGGGCAACTTCGCTAAATCCTGCCGCAATCAGTTTTTGTGCCGCTAAAGTAGACCGGCTGCCGGAATTACAGTAGAGAACTAGGGTTTGATTGGGGTCAAAAGCGATCGAATTAGGGTTAAAACTGGAAAGTGGTACTAATTTCGCCCCTGGAATGCGATCGCTGGTGTACTCCCCCGGTTCTCGCACGTCAATTAAGCAAACTTCTCGGCGCTCAATTAAGTTTTTTAAAGTATGGGCATCAAATTCTAGTAATTTTGCTTGATTTGTGGTATGGGTCATCGTTAATCTCCTGAATATATCTTTAAGCTAAAACAACTCCTAAATTACCGCAGCCTTGGTTAGCGGGAACTGCCTCCATGATCTTTTTGGGATCGGGTAAATTAAGACTGTTCATAAACTCGATAAATTGTCTGCGGTTACGTCCGACAAAACGGGGATTGTATTGTTTTTCTTCGGCAATGGTGGAGACAGTTAAACCGCGATAGTCGTGGCCGGGATAAACTAGGGTACTATCGGGAAGAGTGAAAAGTTTTTGCGTGACCGAATCAAAGAGAGTACCAGCATCGCCGCTTTGGAAGTCGGTACGACCACAACCTCGGATAAATAGAGCATCTCCTGTCAAAATATGACTGTTATTGAATAAATAGGCTAGATGACTATCGGTGTGGCCGGGAGTAGCGATCGCTTTGATGGTGATATTTCCTAGTAACAATTCCTCTCCATCCGTCAGATGGCGATCAGCACAGGCTACTTGGGCATTTTCGGGAACTATACCCAGACAGCCTGTGATTTGCCTTAATTTTCCAGTTCCTGTGACGTGATCGGCGTGAATATGGGTTTCTAAACAGTATTTTAGTGTTAATCCTAGCTCCCGTAATTGCCGATCATCCCTTTCCACCTGTTCCCGCACTGGATCCACCAATACCGCTTCCTTGCTGACGGGATCGGCAATCAAATAAGTATAAGTGCTGGTTTCGGGATCGAACATCTGACGGAATAGCATGATCTCTTACTCCCTTTGTATAACTTTATAACTATACTACCATATACTTATAAATTTGTAGGAACCCTCTAGCAGGATTAATTTTTTGGCTGTATCTCACCGTCGAGTCAAGAGGCAAAAATACAAATAAAGCGAGAACTGTCGCCCTTGCAGTTCCCGCTCTATTATTGTTGGAGTATCTAACCCCCAAATATTGAGTTAAATTAGTACAAATCTTCTTCTTTGTGGGTGACGATCACACAGTCAGAAGTAGGATAGGCGACACAGGTGAGGACATAACCCGCCTCAATTTGATCGTCATCTAAGAAGGATTGATCGGACTGATCAACGCTACCAGATTCGAGTTGACCAGCGCAACTAGAGCAAGCACCAGCACGGCAAGAAGAGGGTAGATTTAATCCTTTTTCTTCTGCTGCCTCGAGAATATATTCATTACTGGGAACATCAATTGTATGCTCGCCATCGGGTGTTTTCAGGGTGACTTTATAAGTTGCCATAGGTTGTTCCTCTTAATCAATCTAGTGAAAACGGCAGTGTCAAAATTGCCTTTTCTCGCCGTTTAGACTGAACGGGTCGAATGAGTTTCCTTTCTGATACTACGCGAAAATTTACCCAGCTTAACTTAGCATTAGTAATCACAGCCTTAAATAAACTTAAAATAATATTTACTTATCACTTTAGCAGATTAGCTGTTTAATTAAAAGTTGATACAATAGCCTTGTCTCGTAAAACAAAAGTCTGCATAGCCCATCCTTCCCTAATGCCTTAAAAAGGGTTGATTCGGGCAAATAGCGCAAAGAGCGTCAGCAGACAACTGATAACGCACCAAATCGAAGAAAATCTAGTAGAAATGATTTGGCTACAGTTAACAACTCTTTTGAGCAGATTTTATGGGATGGCGAAAAGTTTTCTTGTGGTTAAACGACTGTTCGAGTTTTTTGTAAATTTCAATTATTGAATTTTCCTAACCTTAAAAAATACGAGACCTTTTCACATTTTATTTAGGGATGCTATAGCTAAAAAAGTTAATCTGGCTGGGGATTTTAAATTGTACTCGTCACTATTTAAATTGTCATCGTCATGATCTAATCAGTCTTATTTTAAGACAAAAACAAGCTATTAAGAGATTTAGCAAAATTCTAGGGGGTCAGTTTTAGTAACTGCATAATGATATATTGTCTTAAGCGATCGCTGCTTTGAGCCTGTGCATTAACAAACAAACTATAATCCGCTGGACAGCATTTCTCATAATTTGAACTGCCTAGGAGAAATTTTAGTACAAATGCTCGGAATTACCACTCTGGTACTCATTAAGATAGTCAACAGCTGATCCCAGCCACCTCTTTTTTACCATATTTGGCTACACTTTGCTTCTCATAGGGATTGTAGACTTCCTTGTCACCCCGTCAGAGTTAAGAGCAAAACAGAGACAGAAGCGAAGCTCAACCCGATGATTAGCTAATGGTATCGATAAACATCTTCAATGCTGCTTTTGAGAAGGAGAGGGGTTGCTAAAGCCTCTATAATAAGTAGCCATAGAGATGCCGACAACTTCCCCTGTCGATAGCGAATAAGGAGAAAAAAAACCCAGTGTTTGTCCTCAAAGGTTACGAGTATTTTCTAGGATTTCTGCTCGCTTGCAGTTTAGTACCAATCCTATCCCTAACTGCCTCCAAAGTCCTGCGGCCTAGTGGTGGCGGTCCGGAAAGACGCACTACCTATGAATCGGGGATGGAACCGATCGGCGGTGCTTGGATTCAGTTTAACATTCGTTATTATATGTTTGCCCTCGTTTTCGTGGTTTTTGACGTGGAAACCGTCTTTCTCTACCCTTGGGCAGTGGCTTTCAATCAATTGGGCCTATTAGCTTTTGTAGAAGCACTGATCTTTATTGCTATCCTTGTGGTTGCTCTCGTCTATGCTTGGCGGAAAGGAGCCTTAGAATGGTCATAGCGGCCATAATTTTCCTTATTTTTGACTTTTCATGAGAGGATAACCCGATGAGTCCCAACCCTACCAGTGAATTTAAGCAAATTATCGAACAACAAAGCGAAAAAATCCTCAATCCCATCGAACGCACCAAAGTTACCCAGGATTTATCGGAAAATGTCATTCTCACTACCGTTGATGACCTGTATAACTGGGCGCGTTTGTCAAGTCTTTGGCCGATGCTATACGGTACAGCTTGCTGTTTTATCGAGTTCGCGGCCTTGATTGGTTCCCGTTTTGATTTCGATCGCTTTGGTTTAGTTCCCCGTTCTAGTCCCCGGCAAGCCGATTTAATCATCACTGCCGGTACAATCACCATGAAAATGGCCCCCGCTTTGGTGCGTCTGTACGAAGAAATGCCGGAACCTAAATACGTTATCGCCATGGGTGCCTGTACGATTACGGGGGGAATGTTCAGCAGTGACTCCACCACCGCAGTTAGAGGGGTAGATAAACTTATCCCCGTCGATGTCTATATACCCGGTTGTCCCCCCCGTCCGGAAGCGATTATCGACGCGATTATTAAACTGCGGAAAAAAGTCGCTAACGAATCTATTCAAGAACGTGGGACTGTTCTCCAGCAAACCAATCGTTATTACAGCACCACCCACAAAATGCAGGCCACGGAACCGATTCTTACGGGTAAATATCTACAATCGGCCACCCGTCAAGCACCTCCGAAAGAGTTACTAGAAGCCACTGGTATGCCTGTTCCCCCCGCTCTTTTGACCACGAAACAAAAGGAAGAAATCTAAATGACTGAAGAAACCACAGCTATTGTGCAAGCTGGCCCCACTTCGATTTGGTTAAGCGAAAATGGTTTTGATCATCAAGCTTTAGAAGCTGACCATAGTGGTGTGGAATTGATTAAAGTAGAAGCAGAATTTTTAATTCCTCTGGCCACTGCTTTATTCGCTTATGGCTTTAATTATCTCCAATGTCAGGGTGCTTACGATTTGGGACCGGGTAAGGAATTAGTTAGTTTCTATCATCTGGTCAAAGTAACCGATAATGTCGATAGTCCCGTGGAAGTGCGCTTAAAAGTCTTTCTTCCTAGAGATAATCCCAGGGTTGCTTCGGTTTACTGGATTTGGAAAGCCGCTGACTGGCAAGAACGAGAAAGTTATGATATGTTCGGCATTATTTATGAAGGACATCCCCACCTGAAACGGATTTTAATGCCGGAAGATTGGGTCGGTTGGCCTCTACGTAAAGATTACGTTTCTCCCGAATTCTACGAACTACAGGACGCTTACTAAGTCGAGAATTTAATCACTAATTAGGTTATTGATCCTATGGGGTTGGAAGATATTTCTAGCCCGATTTTTTTTTGATACTAAATCCGCTGAGTATGGACTACATATCAGGAGAGACACTCCTGCAAGGGGAGTGACTCTTATACTAAATTCGGTTATTAAAAACTGATTATTTATTCCCCCTTTTGCCCCTTGCCTTCTGCCTCTTGCCTCTCCTCATAAGTAGCCTATGCTCAACGGATTTAGTATAATTGCATCATCTGGCAAAAGTAGCCCGATCAGTAAAGTTTTTTCACTATAGCTCCTCAAGCTCCTGCTTTTCTGGTAGATTAAAACCATTGGGTTGCTCAAAAATCAACGAGTTAAGCAGTAATTTGATTATGATCTCGATTATCTATTCCGATGAATTTCTCGATCACGATACAGGTATTTACCATCCCGAAAAAGCGGCACGTTTAACGACAATTGTCGAGGCTTTAAAACAAAGAGAATGGCAGTCAAAATTAACATGGCATTTACCCACACCCATCGAAATTCGTGACGAAGTAATCCCTTTGATTAAACAAGTTCATAATCAAGATTATGTTGATAGATTGCGGCGAATTTGTCAACGGGGCGGGGGAAGATTGGATGCCGATACTCCCGTTTCTGCGCGTAGTTACGATGTGGCGTTACTAGCGGTTAGTGGCTGGTTAGATGGAGTCGATCGAGTTTTATCCACTGGCGATCCTGCCTTTATTTTAGCCCGTCCACCCGGACATCATGCCACTTCTAATTATGGCATGGGTTTCTGTCTGTTTTCTAATGCTGCTATTGCCGCCTATTATGCTTTAGAAAACAAAAGAGTGCAAAAAGTAGCGATTCTCGATTGGGACGTACATCACGGCAATGGCACCCAGGATATAGTCGAAAATCATCCCCAGATTGCCTATTGTTCCCTTCATCAATTCCCCTTTTATCCCGGCACGGGAGAAGCGAGAGAAAAAGGGGAGTTTAATAATGTTTTGAATATTCCCTTATCGGCGGGAAGTACGATTAAAGATTATCAAGAACATTTTGAGGGGCAAGTCATACCTTTTCTGAAAAATTTTCAACCGGATTTAGTGATTGTTAGTGCTGGATATGATGCCAATCAAGCGGATCCTCTGGCGGGAATTTGTTTACACCCACAAGATTATGGAATTTTAACCAAATACCTCTTAAGTCTCAATAAACCGCTGCTTTTCGGCTTAGAAGGCGGTTATGATTTAGAAACTTTAGCGGCTTCCGTCGTCGCCACCTTAGAAGCTTTGCTCTGATCCTATTCCGGGTAATCGTTACATTTCTTTAAAAAGATTGGTAACAAAGCGATCTAATGCGGTAAGGTAAACGATCGATAGAAAAAAACCCTTGACCTAGTTGCCTTTTAAGATTATGAACTCCCTTGCGCCACACCTCAAAGCCAAAGCCCTCAAGCCCAATAGTCGTCGTCCTGCCAAAGAATTGTGCAGCGAGTGCGGACTTTGTGACACTTATTATATTCACTATGTTAAAGACGCTTGTGCTTTTCTTAATCAACAAATCGCCGATTTAGAAGCAGAAGCACACGGCAAAAGTCGCGACTTAAATCAGGAAAATGATCTCTATTTTGGCGTTCATCAAGAGATGATGGCTGCCAAGAAAAAACAAGCTATCCCTGGGGCGCAATGGACAGGAATCGTCAGCACAATTGCCTGTGAAATGCTCAATCGTGGTTTAGTAGAAGGGGTGGTTTGTGTGCAGAATACCGCCGAGGATCGCTTTCAACCGCAACCGATTCTCGCCCGTACCACGGAAGAAATTCTCGCCGCTAAAGTTAATAAACCGACTCTTTCTCCCAATTTATCAGTCCTAGAAGAAATTGAAAAATCGGGCATGAAACGGTTATTAGTTATCGGAGTTGGTTGTCAAATTCAAGCCCTAAGAGCAGTAGAAAAAAAATTAGGCTTAGAAAAGTTATATGTCTTAGGAACTCCCTGCGTCGATAATGTCACCCGCTCAGGACTGCAAAAGTTTCTAGAAACTACCAGTCGTTCCCCAGAAACTGTGGTTCACTACGAATTTATGCAGGATTTTCGGGTACACTTTAAACACGAAGACGGCTCGATGGAAATGGTTCCCTTTTTTGGCTTAAAAACTAATAAATTAAAAGATGTTTTTGCCCCTTCCTGTATGACTTGTTTTGATTATGTTAACTCCCTTGCTGATTTAGTTGTGGGCTATATGGGCGCACCTTTTGGCTGGCAATGGATTATGGTTCGTAATGATACGGGCAAGGAAATGTTAGAGTTAGTTAAAGATCAATTAGACACCCAAGATGTTATGTCTAGTGGTGATAGAAAACAGGCGGTACAAAATAGCATTCCTGCCTACGATAAAGGTGTAACCTTGCCGATGTGGGCGGCAAAAATGATGGGAGTAGTAATTGAAAAAATCGGGCCCAAAGGGTTAGAATATGCTCGCTTTTCCATCGATTCTCACTTTACCCGTAATTACCTTTATGTTAAACGTAATTATCCTGAAAAATTAGCGGCTCATGTTCCTGAATATGCTAAAAAGATTGTGGAACAGTATAAATTGCCCGATTAATTAGGGTATGCTGAAAAAGTAGGGGCGCAACATTCGGATAGGAAATCTACGGTTTCAGCGATGGGTTATCCCCCGAATGTTCACCCCTTCTTCGACAATCTCTTATCAGTTATCAGTTATCAGTTATCAGTTATCAGTGAGCAGTGAGCAGTGATTAATTCAACCACTGTCGATGGTGGTGGGTTACTGGACTAGGTAATAGGTGTAGGGGTAATTCATGAATTACCCCTACAATAACGTTTGTCTGGATGTTGTCAAATTTTCTCTTGACAAAGGCGACTTGACATGATACTATATTCATAATGGAAAATCCTTGCGCCTACAGACCCTATTTTCAAGTCTCAATAATCGCCAATAAAAGCTTAGATAGCGATAATTTTTTTAAGGATTGAGAACCATGAACCATCAAAGAGAGTTTTATGTTGTCATTGAACGGGATGAGGATGGATATTATGTTGGGGAAGTTCCTCAACTTCGGGGTTGTTACAGTCAAGGGGAAACGATTGATGAATTGATGAAGAATATCAGGGAAGTGATTGAACTTTGCTTGGAAGATGACAATCCTGAAGATGTGTCGGAGTTTGTTGGAATTGAAAAGGTGTCTATCTGATGCCAAAATTACCGATATTAACCGGTGATGAAGTTATCAAAGCTTTAACTAAAATAGGGTTTCAATCTATCCGACAAAAAGGAAGTCATCTGCGCTTAAAACATGAAGATGGAAGAGTTGTCACCGTACCAGTTCATCGGGGGAAAACTGTTGGGAAAGGATTACTCTTAAAAATTTTACGCGATGCTGAACTGACACAAGAAGAATTTATTCGTCTGCTGTAATTTCAATCTTGATTTAAGCTTAATGTCCCCGTTTGTCTGGATGTTGTCAAAATTTCTCTTGACAAAGGCGACTTGACATGATACTATATTCACAATGGAAAATCCGTGCGCCTACAGACCCTATTTTCCAACGCTCTTAACTATGATTGGTTCATTCAATCAATCTTCATCTCTAATCTACTCTTAACTAGGTTCCTAGTCATAGTTCATCATTCAACATTCCAATCACAGTTAATGGTGGTGGTGCGTTACGACGGATTGTTAGCTTCAAGTTAAAGCGGAAATTTTTGCCGTCTAACGCACCCTACGTTTGTCTGGATGTTGTTAAATTTTCTCTTGACAAAGGCGACTTGACAGGATACTATATTCATAATGGAAAATCCGTGCGCCTACGAACCCTATTTTCCAACGCTCTTAACTATGATTGGTTTATTCAATCAATCTTCATCTCTAATCCACTCTTAACTAGCTCCCTAGTCATAGTTCATCATTCAACATTCCAATCACTGTCAATGGTGGTGGTGCGTTACGACGGATTGTTAGCTTCAAGTTAAAGCGGAAATTTTTGCCGTCTAACGCACCCTACGTTTGTCTGGATGTTGTTAAATTTTCTCTTGACAAAGGCGACTTGACAGGATACTATATTCATAATCGTAAATCCGTGCGCCTACAGACCCTCTTTTCCAACGCTCTTAACTATGATTGGTTCATTCAAGGCTCTCTTGGATTTGGTGGGTAAAATGTATTCTAAGATACAGTCCTACTGGCGAGGGAATGGAAGGAACCACAAAGGCACAAAGGACACAAAGATCGATTATGTTGTAGGTTAAGCTTATCGCACAGAGTCTGGAAGATTCCTATAATAAGTCTAAGCTGTGATTTGAATGATTGAGTGAATGCTATGATTGTGTTGTATTTGGCAAGTCTTTATCAATGATCAATTATAGTCTATCCCATAATTCCATAAATCACAGTTAAGACTGTTTTCAGGGATGAGGGGGTTTTGGTTTCAACATCTCCACCACCTCATCGGGAAACCGTTGTCTTAATTCTGCTTCGGGTAATTGGGATAACATCCTCAGATAATTCTGATAAACGGTTTGGGTATGGGGATGATTTTCCCCTAATGCTTGGATAGCAATATTAATCGCTTCTAGATAGAGAGGTTCCGCTTCTTTGTACCTGCCTTGGGAACGGTACAATTCTGCTAAATTGTTGAGGGAAAGTGCCACATCGGGATGATTGTCTCCTAAGAGTCGTTTATACAAATCTAATGCTTCTAGATAGAGAGGTTCCGCTTCTGTGTACCTGCCTTGGCAATCGTACAATGCTGCTAAATTGTTGAGGGATTGTGCCACATCGGGATGATTGTCTCCTAAGAGTCGTTTTCTCAAATCTAAAGCTTCTAGATAGAGAGGTTCCGCTTCTGTGTACCTGCCTTGGGAATTGTACAATAGTGCTAAATTGTTGAGGGAAGCTGCCACACGGGGATGATTGTCTCCTAAGAGTCGTTTACACAAATCTAAAGCTTCTAGATAGAGAGGTTCTGCTTCTGTGTACCTGCCTTGGGAATAGTACAAGTATGCTAAATTGTTGAGGGAAGTTGCCACATCGGGATGATTGTCTCCTAAGAGTCGTTTTCTCAAATCTAAAGCTTCTAGATAGAGAGGTTCTGCTTCTGTGTACCTGCCTTGGGAATCGTACAAGTGTGCTAAATTGTTGAGGGAAGTTGCCACATCGGGATGATTGTCTCCTAAGTGGGTTCGAGTTGCGGTTAAACAAGCTTGACAGTAAGGTTCAGCAGTAGCATACAATCCTTGTCCGTTATAGTACCAAGCTAAACCCGTATAGGACCATAATAAATCCTCATCAGCGATATATTGGGGATATTCCCCGACAGATGTTTGTAGATGGAGAAGGAAAGGTTTAAATTCTTCAACGATTTCTATAGTGGGATTCTGTGGCATTTCTGCCGATTTTTTGGCCATAATCCCACAATAACGGCGTTTTGCTGGTTCTGCGTGGGGTGATGCTTCTAACTTATCCCGAAAGTAGCGACGCAACAGGGGATGAATTTCATACCAACCATCACCCTTATCCTGAACTAAACTCAGGTGAACTAAACTATCGGTTAACCATTCCTCCACTGTATCCCCATCCTCATCGGGAAATAAATCCAGAATCATCCCCTTGGGAAAGGGCGCAAGAGCGAATAAACTGAGGTAAAGTGCCAAAATTTGCGCTTCTGGTTCGCTATGCAACTCCTCCCAACTGAGATTAAAGGCAGCTTTTAACCCTCTTTCCGCAGTCATTTCCCCATGAAACTTGGGATTTTTGTCTAAGATTGGCTCATCTAAGCCTTTTTCGGCTAATTTCTGCCGTATTTTGCTAATTTTCCAATCCTGTCGTCGTACCAGCAACCTTGCCACCAATTCTAACGCCAAGGGTAAATAACCTAAATCCTGACATAATAATTTAGCTGCCTCGATTTGTGTGTCAATTCTGTTGTCTTCAAGGTAGGAACGCAATAAATCAAGTGCATCTTTTTCTTTTAATACTTCTACCCGAAAAGTCGCAATTGTCGCTGATAAATATTCCTTGCGAGTGGTAATTAAAACCTGAAAGCGTTTGTCTTCTTGCGGTGGTAAATAATCCCTAATTTGCTGATAATCCCGCACATCATCAAAGATAATTAGGACATTTCCCGCTAACCAGTTTTGCCAACAATAACGAATTTTTACGTCTAATTCTCCCTCATCCGGTAAAGTTAATTTGAGATGTACCCGCGCAAAATCTAAAATAGAAGTACCGATAAAACCGCCGTCACTTTCTGCCACATTTAACCAACATATACCCCCGGGATAGGCTTTTTCTCGCCATTGTTGCCAGCCAAACTGTCTGGCTAGTTCGGTTTTACCTATGCCTCCCATTCCCGTTAAGGTAGATATAGCAAGCTTTTGGGATTGTTGTAATTGAGTTTTTAAGTCAATTAATTCCTGATCCCTACCAACAAATCTAGGGATATTACTATTAGATAAATTGTGAGGATGTTGTTTAACCTGTTCCTTAACAGGCGGCTGCAGTCAGGTTTTATTGATGTTTATATTTTCTGCTTGATAAACTTCACTAACCTGACCCTGATTCTGTAAATTTTGACCTCCAGAATTAGCCTGGTTCATACTACTACTATCCTGAATTTTCAAGGATTGAATTTCTGTTGCTAAACCCTTGACTTTTTCGGCGAAATCTGCTTCATCATTCATGGCAACCTTTAAATAATCTGCTACTTTTTCTAGATCAGTTTTTGACCCTTTTTCAGCAGCTTGTAAAGCTTTTTCAGCATTAGGATTAGCTTTAAGTTTATTCCAGATGATTTGCCGCAAAGTATTAATTTTTTCTAGAGCAGCTTCGGTAAATTTTTCTACAGTAGTCTGAAATACCAAAGCAACAATTGTCGCCACTGTTATCGGTTCCATAGATAAAATCGGGGTGATGAGGGTTAACTTATTTATCTGGTTTTTGGGGGGTTAAGTTGCCAACAATTAAACAACTCTTACCCCCATCATAGAACTTGTAATTTCATTTAGGCGGGTACTTCAATTTTACCCTGTCCGGCTAATCCAAAAGCGGCGTGAACCACTTGTAGGGCCCTGACTCCATCTTCCTGATTCACCACACAACTGATTTTTATATCAGAAGTAGCAATCATCAAAATATTAATTTTCTCCTTTGCTAAAGCTTCAAAAAAGCGTGCTGCTACCCCCGGTTGTCCTTCCATTCCTGAACCAACAATGCTCACTTTGGCCACATCATTATTAACCACCACTTCCTGTAAACCCAAACTTTCCGATAGTTCTAAGAGGATTTTTTGGGCTAAATTAGCATCAGCTTGGGGTAAAGTAAAAGCGATATCCCGTCGGGGAATACCATCGACAATGCGGCAGCGTTGGGATTGAATAATCATATCAACACTGACATTTTTTGCCGCTAAAACCGAGAAAATTCTCGCCGCCATCCCCGGGCGATCGGGGACGTTACGAATGGCCATTTGGGCCTGATTATTATCTAGGGCCACTCCCCTGACTGGGACTAAATTTTTAGGGATTTCGCAATGAGCAACTTTAGCAGAATACTCCACTTGAAAAGCATCACAAAGGACTTTAATTGCTTTTTCTCCGTCCGCTTCATCGATGACACAACTGACTTTTACTTCAGAAGTGGAGATCATTTCGATATTAATTGCCGCTGCGGCCAAAGTGCTAAATATTTGGGCAGCAATTCCCGGCCGGCCGATCATACCAGCGCCGGTAATGGCGATTTTAGCGGCCCCGGATTCGATGATCACTTCCGCTTCCTCTGTATTAGTGGGATGGGAACGTAAAACTGGTGCGATCGCTTCGGCCACGGATTGGGCTTTTTTCAAGGCATTTCCCATCACCGTAAAGGCGATATCGTTGCTGTCCCCCTCGTGAATCGATTGAATAATTAAATCCACGTCCACCTGTTGATGGGCAATTTCCCCGAATAAACGGGCAGCGATACCGGGACGATCAGGAACCCGTAAAAGGGAGATTTTCGCCTGATTACCGTCAAATTCCACCGCATCCACTGCTTTTGTCAATTCCAATCCTTGCAGGGTGCGCGGTTTCGGTGCTGGGGATGTCACCCAAGTACCCGGATCCTCTGTCCAACTGGAGCGGACAACCAAGGGAACCCCGAAATTTTTAGCGATTTCCACCGCTCGCGGGTGGAGAACTTTCGCCCCTAAACTGGCTAATTCGAGCATCTCATCGCAGGTGATTTGGTCTAAAAGACGCGCTTCGGGGACTAAACGGGGGTCAGTGGTGAGAATACCGGGTACATCGGTGTAAATTTCGCAAAAATCGGCTTTTAAGGCGGCCGCTAGGGCTACGGCCGAGGTATCGGACCCACCGCGTCCTAGGGTGGTAATCTCTAGTTGATCACTATCGCTGACACCTTGAAAACCGGCGACCACAACTACTTTACCCTCCGATAGATGACGGGAAAGGCGATCGGTTTTAATTTCTAAGATACGGGCCCGACTATGTTCGGATTCCGTGACAATTCCCACTTGAGCGCCGGTTAGGGAGATGGCCGGTTGTCCGATTTCCTCTAGGGCCATACTCATCAAGGCGATTGTTACCTGTTCCCCCGTGGATAATAACATATCCATCTCCCGGCGCGAGGGTTCGGCGGCGATTTGTTTGGCTAAATTGACCAATCCATCGGTGGTTTTACCCATGGCAGAAACGACCACCACCACGGTATTTCCTGCTATTACCGTATTTTTGACCCGTTGAGCGACCGATTGAATGCGTTCCACGGAACCTACCGATGTACCACCGTATTTTTGGACAATTACAGCCATAGTTGTCAGCGCTAGAGACTTTCTATCTTTGTTCAATCTCCAACTTATCAAAATTCCTAACGATAAGTGGTTTTGGTTAACATTCCTTATGTTTTATCAAATGCCGACTATCTGAATTAATCCTTAAGACTGCACCGGAGAAGGGAGCGCCGGAGCTAGGTTAAGGCAGTCCGATCATTTGTACTAAAATGTCAATAGGCAGTTTAAATACAGTACATTTATGCTATTAATAATATTTTGGCTCTCTTAGGTTTGGTGGGTATTATGAAAGATATTTTAATGTTAGATACAGTAATAATTATCAATTCTGATCCCCCCGCCTATCGGCACCCCCCTTATCAAGGGGGGCAGGGGGGATCGAACCTAAAATCCATTTTTAATTTAATTATAACCAGCTATTTAGATACAGTAATAATTATCAATTCTGATCCCCCCGCCTATCGGCACCCCCCTTATCAAGGGGGGCAGGGGGGATCGAATCTTTAAGGGCAGCAAATAAATAATTAGCTAAAGTCACTCCATCTACTCCTAATTCTGTCCTTTCTTTGGCTGCTAAAATGCCGGCTTGAGCGTGTAAATAAGCTGCTAATGCGGTTGCTTCCGGGGCATTATCCGGCATTTGGGTTAAGAATCCGCCGATTAATCCCGTTAAAACATCACCACTACCACCTCGCGCTAAAGCGGAGGTACTTTCGGGGATTATATACATTTTACCTTCCGGGGAGGCGATTATAGTTCTGGCTCCTTTTAATAAAACAATTGCACCACTTTGTCGAGATGCTTTTTGAGTGATATTAATCCTGTCTTGAGAACCTGATAAGTTAGGAAATAAGCGTTTAAATTCTCCCCAATGAGGCGTTAAAATTGTCTTATTTTGGCGAGATGATAATTTTTCTATACCCAATTGAGCCAAAATATTTAAAGCATCGGCATCAAGTATAATCGGTTTATCACTGTCTAAAACCTGTTCGATAATAGCAGGATTTTCTGTGGTTAATCCAGGTCCACAAGCGAGGACATGATAATTATTTAATTCGAGGGGAAGTTCGGCAATAGCTCCCGTGGCAGTTTCGGGACAATCGATAATTAATGCTTCTGGTAAATGACTAATTAATAAAGATTTAAGGGCAGCAGGAACAGCAATAGAAAGCATTCCTACACCACTACCTCGCGCTCCTAATCCGGCAAGAATTGCCCCCCCCGCATAACGACGAGAACCACAGATAATTAATAAATGTCCCTGCTGATATTTATGGGTAAGGAGAGGACGGGGTAAAGGTAAATAAGGGCGAATTAGAGCGGGATTAACCCTCAGAATTGGCGGTGAATCTTGTAAAATTGTTTCTAGGTCAAGGGGACTAATTCCTATATCAATTAACTCCACTTTACCCAGATAGGGTAAGGCCAAATCCTGGAAAAAAGCTCGCTTCCAGAGTCCCAAACAAAAGGTATGAGTGGCTTTAATTGCCGTGCCTAAAACCTCTCCGGTGTCGGTGTGAATTCCCGAAGCAATATCGATACTAATTACCTGTTTTTGCCAACTATTAATTTTATCGACTAATTCGGCAATCTCTCCCGATAAAGTCCTTTCTAAACCAAAACCGAAAAGACCATCGATAATTAACTGACAATCCCGCAAACATTCTAAAGTTTCCTGAAAAATTAAGCCTAAATGCTTGACATAATTCGCCTGTTGTGCTGTTAAATCCTTGAGTTTGGCGATCGGACAAAAAAGAGATACTTGATAACCGGCGAGATGTAATTCTCTAGCAATCACGAGAGCGTCGCCGCCATTGTGACCAGGGCCAACGATAACGCCAATTTTGGGGAAATTAGCCAAAGAATAGGACTTTTTAAGCTGTTGTGCCGTTAACAGGGCTGCCTTTTCCATCAAAGCGGCCACAGGCATACCAGAGGCAAAAATCGCCCCTTCAATGCGACGCATCTGCTCACTATTAACCACGTTTGACCGATAATTGTAGCTCATTCGGGGGATAAATTGCCTGTTAACAGGTGTGGATAACTTTTTTGCCGAAAAATTGCCAATTAGCCCGCATTTTCACCGGCTCAAGGCTGGGTTGGGTGATAATAGCCAGATCATTCTGTCTAGTTTTAGCTTGACGGTGAGCGGCGGATATATTAATTAATTTTAGTAGTTGCTGACAACAACTATACTCGACGACGACTAAGACCATTTTTCCAAAGTAATGGCAGCTCTGGTTAATTGTCCTCACCCCCAAACCTTTTCCGAGAGAGGAAGGGGGTAGTAATCGGAGTTTTCTTTTCACTGATTACTGGTTACTGAAAAGACTCCCCAACAGCCATCTCACCCCGGGGAAAACCGCTATAGAATAGAGAAAAAAGAGAATTGCGAGGAAAAAACCCTGTCTTTTAACCCGATTGTCATTCCCCCTTCCCCAGAAAATCCCGCTCGCTATCTAGTGATCATGCTGCACGGTTGGGGTGCGGATGCCATGGATCTGGCCCCCCTAGCGGCTATGTTGGATCTGGCTGATTGTCAATTTTTGTTTCCTAATGCTCCCTTCGATCATCCGCAAGTGCCGGGGGGACGCGCCTGGTATGCGTTAGAAACCTCCGATTATCAAGGTTTAGTCGCTAGTCGTCAACAGTTGCACGATTGGATTATTTCCCTAGAAGCAACTACCGGTATTCCCCTAGAGCGGACTTTTTTGACCGGTTTTTCCCAAGGAGGAGCGATGACGCTGGATGTGGGTTTATCCTTACCCTTGGCGGGATTGGGTTCCCTGAGTGGTTATCTGCACGGTGAACCCCATCCCCAGGGTCCCCAAAATGTCTTAATTGTTCATGGTAAGCAGGATTCCGTCGTTCCTATCGCTGCTGCTCGTCAAGCCAGAGATTTACTGCTTGGTTTGGGGGTTAACGTCGAATATCACGAGTTAAATATGGGTCACGAAATCCCGATTCCGGCGCTGACTATTTTACGCCAATTCCTCCGCAATCGTCTAGAAACTGCATGAATAATGCTCGTCAGCTGGCTTTGCTGATTTTACGCGATATCGATCGCTCCTCCGCCTATCCCGATCGCGCTCTTGATCGCCATTTGTCCGCTAGTTCCTTAAATTGTCTTGACAAAGCCTTGACAACGGAGATTGTTTATGGTATAGTGCGCCGCCAAAGAACTCTGGATGCGCTGCTCGATCGCCTGGGGAAAAAAACCGCGGCCCAGCAACCCCCGGATTTACGGCGAATTCTCCATATTGGTCTTTATCAACTGCGTTATCTATCCCAGATTCCCCCATCGGCGGCGGTGAATACGGCGGTAGAATTAACTAAAATCAGTCATTTAGGCAAATTAGCGGCGGTGGTTAACGGAATGCTGCGGCAATATCTCCGTTTAACTGCTAATGGCGATGATCCTTTAATTTTGCCAGAAAATACCGCTTCTAGATTGGGTATTCTCCACAGTTTCCCCGATTGGTTGGTGCAATTGTGGTTAGATCGCTTTAGTGTTACGGAAACGGAACAACTGTGTCAATGGTTTAATCGCTCTCCTGACCTCGATATTCGGATTAATCCCCTGAAAACTAGCCAAGAAGCCCTAGAAAATGAGTTAGAATCAGCCAATATAACTTTTCATCATCTTAAGTTACCTCTAGCTTGCCGTTTAACCTCTGGTTTAGGCAATATTGAGCGTTTAGAGGGATTTCGAGCCGGAAATTACACCCTACAGGATATTAGCGCCCAATTAGTCACCTATCTACTCGATCCCCAGCCCGGAGAGACAATTATCGACGCTTGCGCGGCACCGGGGGGAAAAACCACTCATATCGCCGAATTAATGGGCGATCGGGGTAGAATATTAGCCTGTGATCAAACGCCATCCCGTTTAAGACAGTTAGAAGCCAATATTAAAAGATTAGACTTAAAAGCGATCGAAATACATCTAGGGGATAGTCGCGATCGTCCCCAGTGGTGCGGCATCGCTGATCGTGTACTAATTGATGCTCCCTGTTCAGGATTGGGAACCCTGCACAAGCGTCCTGATATACGTTGGCGACAAACACCCAAAAATTTACCTGTACTAGCCAAACGACAGGGGGAACTTTTAGCCTCGGCTGCCACTTGGGTAAAACCGAAGGGAATCTTAGTTTATGCCACCTGTACCTTAAATCCGTTAGAAAATGAAAGAGTGATCGAGCAGTTTTTAGCCGCTCATCCCGATTGGAAAATGGCCCCTCCTGACTCTAATTCATCTTTCTCAGAATACTATACAGAAACGGGAGCGATCGAAGTGTTACCCCATCGGCATAATCAAGACGGTTTTTTTATGGCTAAGTTAGTCAAGGAAGTGTGAGATGAAAAATAAACAATTACTGAAAATTCTCATCGGTGTTGCTTGGATTGATGGTGTAATTCAACCATCAGAAAGAAGCTATTTAAGACAGGTAGCTGTGAGGGAAAAACTTGATGATGATCCGGAGATTAAACCACTATTATCCGAACTAAAACCAGTTAAAACTGGTGAATGTTATCGATGGTTAGAGTCCTATTTAGGCGATAATCCTAGTCCAGAAACCTATCAAGATCTAATAACATCGATTAGCACCTTAATCTATAGCGATGACGACGTGGATATACAGGAAGCGAAATTATTAACCAAAGTGCAGAGTCTTGATCCGACTCACGATAGCCATCGATCGATTTTAGATAAATTAGTGACGGGAATTCAAAAATTGTACCACAAAGCAATTACTGAAAGTAATTAAGGAGTAGCTATCAGTGGTCAGCAGGTCAAAAAATTCCCCGATAAAAACTGATAGCCGCTCCCTAGATTTTAGGTAATAACCGTGGGTTGTTCCCGTCCGGTAGATTGACGAATTTGACCGATTTCTTCAGCTAAATCAATTAACGGCTGTAGGGCCTTTTGGGTGTCGATATCGTGTTTACTTGCGTCCGGTTCATAACTTTCTAGATAAACCCGGAGAGTTGCCCCTTTAGTTCCCGTACCCGATAGACGATAAATAATCCGAGAACCATCGGTAAAACCAATGCGAATCCCTTGATTTTTACTGATACTACCATCCACCGGATCCGTATAGCTAAAATCATCGGCATATTCCACTTCATAGTTACCAAATTGTTTACCCTTAAGGTCTAAAACCAGCTTCTGGAGACGTGCCATCATCTCTTTAGCCGGTTCTAAGGCGACTTCTTCATAATCATGACGAGAATAGAAATTGCGGCCAAATTCTTGCCAATGACTGCGAACAATTGCCTCTACAGATTCCCCTTTAACTGCCAAAATATTTAACCAGAAAAGAACCGCCCATAAACCATCTTTTTCGCGAATATGATTGGAACCCGTGCCGAAACTTTCCTCACCACAAAGGGTTGCTTTCCCCGCATCTAACAAATTACCGAAGAATTTCCAACCCGTGGGAGTTTCATAACAGTCAATTCCCAGTTTAGCCGCTACTCGATCGGCCGCCGCACTGGTGGGCATCGATCGCGCCACTCCCGTGATACCATTTTGATACCCCGGTACTAGATGAGCGTTGGCAGTTAGTACAGCTAAACTATCACTGGGGGTGACAAAAAAATTCTGACCGAGGATCATATTGCGATCGCCATCTCCATCGGAAGCAGCCCCAAAATCGGGTGCATCTTGACCAAAGAGAATTTCTACCAGATCATGGGCATAGACTAGGTTAGGATCGGGATGACCCCCACCAAAGTCCTCTAAGGGAACGCCATTTAATACTGTACCCTTGGGCGCACCTAAACGCTGTTCAAATAGAGCATAAGCGTAGGGACCCGTCACTGCATGGAGAGAATCCATGCACATTTTAAACTTACCGGAAGTGAGTAGGGCCTGAATGCGATCAAAATCAAAAATCTTTTCCATCATTTTGACGTAGGGAGTGACCGCATCAATCACTTCCACATCCATAGTTCCCAGTTTAAAGGAACTGGGGCGATCGAGGTTAATATCGGCCCCTGAGAGGATTTTATAACTGCTAATCACCTTCGTCTCGGCATAAATTGCATCGGTGATATTTTCCGGGGCCGGTCCGCCGTTAGTAATATTGTACTTAATGCCAAAATCCCCCTCTGGACCGCCGGGGTTATGACTAGCGGAGAGAACAATACCGCCAAAAGCGTTATTTTCGCGAATTAACCCAGAAATAGCGGGAGTGGAGACAATACCATCGGTTCCCACGAGTATTCTACCGATACCGTTAGCGGCGGCGATTTTCAGGATAGTTTGAATAGCTTGACGGTTATAATAACGACCATCTCCACCGACAACTAGGGTTTGACCCTCGATACCGTCTAAAGTGTTGAAGATAGCTTGAATAAAATTTTCCAGATAATGGGGTTGTTGAAAAACGGGAACGGATTTTCGCAGTCCGGAAGTCCCCGGTTTTTGGTCACTAAAGGGTTTTGTGGCAACGGTTTCAATCGTCATAGTCTTTTCTTGATAGGCCGACGCAATTCTCAACTTAAGTATATAGCAGTAGGTTGACAGCCAAGAAATCAGGTAAGAAAGACAACAGTTGGGGAGTCCCCTGTCATAGTAAATCCTGTTTAAAAAGTCTAGGAGAGTGGGGAGACCACTTCGTGCGCGTTGCGGGGGGGAGATGGGGAGATAGGGGAGTGGGGGGAAGGGAGCAGGGAGAAAAAAGCTGACTCGGAGAATACTGTCTCCTGTCTCCTGTCTCCTGTCTCCTGTCTCCTGTCTCCTGTCTCCTGTCTCCTGTCTCCTGTCTCCTGTCTCCTAACCCCACCAACAAACTTTTTGCCGCAAACCCTAGCTATAAATCGCTTAATCGGCCCCTTCAATCGGTGCAAATCCCTGACGTTGAATATTCTCGCTGATGTGACGAGGTTCGAGGAATTGCAGCAGATAATCGGGACCCCCAGCCTTGGAACCTACCCCCGACATCTTGAAACCCCCGAAGGGTTGACGGGAGACAATCGCACCGGTGATTCCCCGGTTAATATAGAGGTTTCCCACTTCAAATTCCTGCATAGCTCGGTTAATATGGGCAGGAGTGCGAGAATATAAGCCACCGGTTAAAGCATAGTCGGTTCCGTTAGCTACAGCTAAAGCTTGCTCAAAATTGCTCACTTTGATAATCGCCACCACCGGACCAAAAATTTCCTCCATCGCTATTACCGCATCAGGGGGAACATTCTTAAAGACGGTGGGACTGACGAAGTAACCCACTTCTGGAATCGGCATCTCTAGAGCCAATTCTGCCTCTTTTTTCCCAGTTTCGATATATTCCCGAATTCTTGCTTGAGCTTTCTCGTCGATAACCGGTCCTACTTCCGTACTCGGTAAATCCGTCGGCCCGATATTGAGGGACCTGGTAGCCTCGACAAAGCGATCAACAAAGCTATCATAGACGCTTTCCAGAACAATTATCCGCGAACAGGCCGAACATTTCTGGCCGGTGTAGCCAAAAGCGGACTTAACCGCACCGACAACGGCCTGATCTAAATCGGCACTCTCATCGACAATTAGGGCATTTTTGCCGCCCATTTCGGCGATAACTCGTTTTAGGTGTTTTTGACCCTTTTGCACGATGGAGGCATCTGTATAGATGCGACAGCCCACTTCTCGTGAACCGGTGAAGGCGATTAGGTGAACATCGGGATGGCTAACTAAATGCGCCCCCACCTGGGAACCTTTACCCGGGATATATTGGAAGACTCCGGCAGGAATACCCGCTTCTAGGAGAATCTCGGCAAATTTCGCCGTAATCACCGAGGAAGTCTCGGCTGGTTTCAATAGCGTGCAGTTACCGGCTACTAAAGCCGCTACTGTCATCCCCACCGCAATCGCAAGAGGGAAATTCCAGGGAGAAATCACTAAAGCAATACCCCGGGGTTGGTAGGAATAACGATTATTCTCACCTGCTACGTCGAAATTATGCCCTAAATCCAGTCTTTCCATCTCGGAGGCGTAATAACGGCAAAAATCGATCGCTTCTGACACTTCTGGATCCGCCTGTTGGATAACTTTGCCCACTTCCAAACAAATCCAGGCCGATAACTCGTGTCGTCGCGCTTCCATCAAATCTGCCGCTTTTCGCAGTATTTCGGCTCTTTTAGCCACTGGAGTGCGTTTCCAAGCGGGAAAAGCCTGTTTTGCCGCTATTATCGCTTTTTCTGCCTGTTCCACATCAATTAAGCCCACTTTACCCACTATTTCCTGTGGGTTACAGGGATTAACGGAATTAATTTGAACATTGGTGGCGACGTATTCGCCGTTAATTAGGGGTAAATAGGTTTTACCGAGGGAATTTTTGACAAAAGTAAGGGCTTGATTGGCTTTATTTCTTAATTGCTCGTTGGCATAATCTGTATCAGGGGCGTTAGGAAAACCGGGGATAATCGGGTTATCATTGCCTAAAACCCGGGGGGCTGCGATTAAATCTTCCACGGGACGATCCTCCAAATTTTGCCGTAGGAAGGAACTATTAGCGGTATTTTCTAATAAACGGCGGATTAGGTAGGCCATACCGGGTAAGAGTTGTCCGTAGGGGGAATAAACCCGCACCCGATGACCCCGCTTCACTAAGGCTTTGGCTAATTGGTCGCCCATGCCGTACAATACCTGCATTTCAAAGCGACGACGGGGAATTTCTAAACTTTCTGCGATCGCACAGGCCAAGGCTTGCGATCGCACGTTATGACTACCGATGGCGGCGTATAAATATTGATGATTTTCCAATAATAACCGCGTCATCCGTTCATAATTGGCATCAGTGGCTGATTTTTCGTTATATACCGGCTGTGGCCAGTGATTTTGGCGAGATTTAATTGTTTCCTGATCCCAGTAAGCGCCTTTGACTAGCCGGACAGTAAGGGGATAACCGCGCTTTTTGGCCCAATTAATTAAATCTTGTAAATCTTGGGCAGAATCTCTTAAATATGCCTGTAGGGTGATGCCAATATCGGTACGACTGCGAAATTCTTCTTCTAGGAGTAATTCTTTCAGGATAGCCAGGGTGAGGTTTTTATAAACGTACTGTTCCATATCAAAATGGACTGCCACCCCTAACTCCTGAGCGCGTCGCAATAGTAGGCGAATGCGATCGCAAACTTTCTCCTTGCTACCAATCGGATCCATGGGATCAAACTGAGAATAAAAGGCAGTTAGCTTGACAGAAACCTGCACTTGTGGTAATAAGTCGCCGTCCGCTTCATCAATTTGGCTAACTTTATTCCATTTGCTCGCTTCTTGAGCCAAATGGGTCATTAAATCCAGATAACTTTGTAGATAAACTTGGGTTTCCGCTTCAGTAATTACCGCTTCACCGAGGAGATCTATGGTAAAAGCCATTTTTTCCTTCCGCAGACGGGTGACAGTGCGAGTAATTTGTCCTAGGTCTTCCCCGGCGATATACTTACGAGCTAAGGTTTCTACGGATTTACTGATCAGACTGGCGGCCGTTTGAGCCGGTAGGGAGTTAGGATCACTAAAGTTGAGGATACTTTTCAGCGCACTGGGCAGTTCTACGGAAGCATCACCGAGGTATTGTTGGAGATGATTAGCGATCTCGGCATTACTGCGTAAAGCGGGTAAACAGTCAATAAAACGGAATAATTGTACTCGTAAATTGGGGTTAGACATGGCCCAATCGAGTAATTTATCATCCCAACGCATTTGATCCTGTAAAGCAGACCAAAGACCTTTTTTTTCCCGAGTTTCGGCTAAAAGTTGTCTAGCTATCTCTTGGGTTTTGGTTTCGTAGTTTTGAGTTGATTCGATTTGGATAACCACGGCGATTCAAGTAAAAAAATTATCAACGGGATTCAGCTTTCAGCAAGCTAAGGTCAGCCTTCAGCCTAAAATTCAGTTTTTGAGCTTTTTCAGCTGATTGCCGCTCTTAATGGCTCTTTTCTCTGGTTTATAACTCTTACCGAAGGACTAATCAAAGCTAATAGCCGATCGCTTTTGCTGAACACTCTATTGTACTCGATCGAGTGGGGAGAGGGAATTATGAATTATGAATTATGAATTAGGAAATGGGGAGAATAAATAAAAATAATCTCCTGACTCCTGTTTCCTGACTCCTGACTCCTGCCTCCTGATACCGGATAGTCCTTGTGTATTGTCAAGGCGTTTACTTATAATAACTTTAAAAAGATTTTCGGGATCATCGGTAGCCCTATGGCAAAAATTGAAACGAGAACAGAACCCATGGTTTTAAACATGGGACCCCATCACCCGTCAATGCACGGAGTTTTGCGCTTAATTGTCACCCTTGACGGGGAAGACGTGATTGACTGTGAACCCGTGATCGGTTATCTTCATCGGGGCATGGAAAAAATTGCCGAAAATCGCACTAATGTCATGTACGTTCCCTACGTTAGTCGTTGGGATTACGCCGCAGGGATGTTTAATGAGGCGATTACGGTCAATGCTCCCGAAAAATTAGCCGATATCGCCGTTCCCAAACGAGCGCAATATATCCGGGTGATTATGTTGGAACTCAACCGCATCGCTAACCATTTACTCTGGTTAGGCCCCTTTATGGCGGATGTAGGCGCACAAACTCCCTTTTTCTACATTTTCCGGGAACGGGAGATGATTTATGACCTCTGGGAAGCTGCCACGGGAATGCGGTTAATTAATAATAATTATTTCCGTATTGGTGGCGTGGCGGTAGATTTACCCTACGGATGGGTGGATAAGTGCGAGGATTTCTGTGACTATTTTGACCCCAAAGTGGACGAATACGAGAAATTAATCACTAATAACCCGATTTTCCGCCGTCGTATTGAAGGGATAGGCTGCATTACCAGAGACGAAGCGATTAACTGGGGTTTATCCGGTCCGATGTTGCGCGCTTCTGGGGTGAAATGGGATTTAAGAAAAGTTGACCATTACGAGTGTTACGACGATTTTGACTGGGAAGTGCATTGGGAAACCGCCGGCGATTGTTTTGCTCGTTATCTGGTGCGGATTCGGGAAATGCGCGAATCGGTGAAAATTATCCGGCAAGCACTGAAAGGTTTACCCGGTGGTCCCTACGAAAATCTGGAAGCAAAACGGATGGCAGAAGGGAAAAAATCAGCTTGGAATGATTTTGACTATCAATATATCGCCAAAAAAGTCGCCCCCACTTTTAAGATTCCTAAAGGTGAACATTATGTGCGCTTGGAAAGCGGTAAAGGGGAATTAGGTATCTTTATCGTCGGTAATGATGATGTTTTCCCTTGGCGTTGGAAAATTCGGGCCGCCGATTTTAATAATCTTCAAATTCTGCCTCATATCCTCAAAGGGGTAAAAGTTGCCGATATTATGGCGATTTTAGGCAGTATTGATATTATTATGGGGTCAGTTGATCGCTAAATCTCTTTCAGGGTGGGTTATCTTATTAACTCACCCTCGTTTTGGCCCAGTCTTATGTAATACTTTACAATACTAAAAAATCAACAAAACCCTTAGGGAGCGTCTCAGAAAAAATTGAAAAGAGGCTACTGGGTACATTTTTCGCTTGAAAATGTCTGTACCGTTGACTGTATCTGGAGTAGAGCGATTCCGTAGAGTTGGCTGTATAGCGATCGCTAACCAGATTGTAACAGATAGTGTCATTAATCTCTAGAGTAAGCGATTCCCTCTGTAGCCATGTTTTTGCTGGTTTTCTGCCCCGAAACAAGCTATAATGGTCGAAGGGTCAAATTTGAAAACTTTTACCTCAAACCCTATCTGCGTAAGGACTTCAGAAGTTTGCATCCAGTAGGATATTTGTATTACATAGCTTTAACTCAGGCTCTGTAAGACTTTTAGCCATAGCCAGTATGTTTATACGGGGGAAGTCCAGTTATCCATGACTACAATGCACAGCAAAGCAAAGGATTAAGCCCCCATCGCTACTACCGAATCACCCCCCTCTTAGGCTTCGCAGAACAACAACAGGAAGCTTAGGCTTTGAAAGACCCCTAGTGGCAGTAGGAGAAGATTCTCCCACTGCCTGCAAACTTAAATGATCTCTCAATCTAGATCACTACCACTGGTGTAGCGGCAGCAATGTTGTAACCACTCAGTTGAATGATCGCATCACTAGCGGCTTGGAAACCGGCCGCTCCATTATTGAGAGCGATAAAAGTACCACTTTGACCTGTCACGTTAAAGGCCGCCGCCGTGTTAGCAGCAAAGGCCGCATTAGTCAAGACCAACTGAATCGCCGCTTCGGTTAAAGCAGTAGCTGTGCCTTTCGATGCGGTCAAAGTGATTGGCGCAATAGACCCAGGGGCATTAATGCTATCAAGACTAGCACCCGTGCCACTGTAGCTTTGAATAACATCAAAGCCACTCAGCAGCGACTCACCCAGAGAATTGTAATTCAAAGTATCCAATCCCGTGCTTCCCGTCAGGCTATCTTTGCCAAGACCACCTGTAAGAGAATTAGCCAGACTATTGCCGACGATGTTGTCGTTGAGGCTACCACCAATAACATTTTCAAAGGCAGTGGCACTAGCTAGGGTGAGAGTGAGATTCCCAGCGGTGACGGTTTGGGCGACGGTACTGCCGAGATTGAGGTTGATGGTTTTAGTTGTGGTCGCCGCAAAGTTGAGGGTATCGATTCCAGAGGCATCAATGAGGAGATCGCTATTCAAGACCAGATCCGTGTCGAAGAGGTAAGTGTCGTTATCGGCCCCACCATCGAGGGTGTCGTTGCCTCCTAAACCGCTAAGGGTGTCATTACCTCCCACTCCAGCCAGGGCATCGGCAAAGCTTGTCCCGACCAAGTTGTTACTGGATGAGTTACCATCATTGTCAAGAATGGTGGCCGTAGCGGTGCTCGGTCCACTGATAGTGTAGCCGGCGGGGGCGGTAATTGTGGTGATGATCGTTTCACTGGGATCACTCAAGAGGTCATCCTTGGTGGGCAGAGTGATGGTAGCAGTGGGGGAACCTGCCAAAAAGGTGACGGTATTAGGAGTAGTACCTGTATAGTCAACACCTGGAGTGGCTGTCCCCGCTAGGGTGTAGTTAACCGTTAAGGCACTGGAGAGGTCGCCGGTGCGGGTGAGGGTAAAGACACTGCTTACTGAACCGGCTTCGTTACCATCGGTGGTTTTGGCGATCGAGATTGATTTTGTCGCCGCGCCCCCATCACCATAGATTTTGACATCATCAACGTTCCAGGAACTTACTGTATATACACCAGTGCTACCAACATTGAACCCGAAACGAATTTGAGTTGAGGCACTCTTGTGGGCGCTAATATCAAATTGTTGAGGGTTCCAAGCGTTATCTTGCACTCCTGGAGAAGCTCCTGAACTCCAGAGATTGACCCAGCTAGAACCGTTGAAGATATCCACTGTGTTCTGCATATAGGGAGTGTAGTCACTGTTGAGCCAACGGGCATATTCAAAGAACAACTGATTGGCCGTGCTGGTGTTGATGATCGGACTGGTTAAATAATAGAAGCCGTGCAAGGCTGTAGAGGCATTTCCCCCAATAACAACCCCAGCTACACCATTATCGGCTGTGGGAGTATTGTCGGTTCCGGGATCAGGGTTGCCATATACGTGACCCGTAGAAGCTGTGGCAGCACCGATTTGCCATTCTGTCCCCAGAGTCCAACCCTTGCTGTTATTGGCAAAATCATCCGAGAAGTAGGTGGTAAACTCGTTGTCAAGAATGGTGGCCGTAGCTGTGTTAGGTCCACTGATAGTGTAGCCGGCGGGGGCGGTAATTGTGGTGATGATGGTTTCACTGGGGTCTACCACACTATCGTCGATGGTGGGCAGAGTGATGGTAGCAGTGGGGGAAAGTGCCGCAAAGGTGACGGTGTTAGGAGTAGTGCCTGT
>NZ_BDSM01000070.1:110568-112416 GCF_003112475.1 Microcystis sp. 0824
GTGCGGGTGAGGGTAAAGACACTGCTCACTAGACCTGCTTCCTTCCCATCGGTGGTTTTGGCGATCGAGATTGATTTTGTCGCCGCGCCCCCATCACCATAGATTTTGACATCATCAACGTTCCAGGAACTTACTGTAAATGCACCAGTGCTACCAACATTGAACCCGAAACGAATTTGAGTTGAGGCACTCTTGTGGGCGCTAATATTAAATTGTTGAGGGGTCCAAGCGTTATCTTGGACTCCTGGAGAAGCTCCTGAACTCCAGAGATTGACCCAGCTAGAACCGTTGAAGATCTCAACTGTGTTCTGCATATAGGGAGTGTAGTCACTATTGAGCCAACGGGCATATTCAAAGAACAACTGATTGGCCGTGCTGGTGTTGATAACCGGACTGGTTAAATAATAGAAGTCGTGCAAGGCTGTAGAGGCATTTCCACCAATAACAACCCCAGCTACACCATTATCGGCTGTGGGAGTATTGTCGGTTCCGGGATCAGGGTTGCCATATACGTGACCTGTAGAAGTTGTGGCAGCACCGATTTGCCATTCTGTCCCCAGAGTCCAACCCTTGCTGTTATTGGCAAAATCATCCGAGAAGTAGGTGGTAAATCCTTCCTCAGAAATAATAGTTCCCGTTGCTGTACTAGGAGAACCTCCAATGTAGCCGGTCCCAGAATTGACGGTTAAAATAACTGATTCGCTGTTTTCCTGTACGGTGTCGGCAATCGGATCAACAACCACCGTTGCCGTTGTCGCACCGGCGGCAAAAGCGACGGTTCCTAATTTCGTCGTCGGGTTGAAGGTGACAGCACTACCTGTTAATACCGTGTAATCGGCTGGGTCGCTTCCCACTGGAGCGGCGTTGGCTATGCCACTCGCCCCGAAGTTAACGGTCAGGGGAGAACTCAGGTTTAAGTTAGTGCGAGTAAAGGTGTAAACTAAGTTAGTCGTACCGTCTTCCTGCACAGTGGCCGGACTGACACTGACGGTTACAGAAGGTAAGTTAGCCGCCGCCAAAGCGTTAAACACATTGAGCCGCTTACCAGAAACCGTTTTACCGGCAAGGGATGCCAGGGGGTCGCCCGTGTTCATTAAGGCATCTTTCACCTGTTGGGCTGTCCAGGTAGGATTTTGTGACCACAACAAAGCCGCCGCCCCCGCCACATGGGGACTGGCCATAGATGTCCCAGAATAGGTGGAATAGGTATTGTTGGGAGTAGTGCTGTAAATCTCTGAACCAGGTGCGCCTAAATCTACGCTGGTTAAGCCATAGTTGGAAAAGGAAGAGAGAGCATCGGTGCGGGTGGTGGAAGCAACAGAAATAATATTAGCTAGGTTGTAGCTGGCAGGATAGGAGGGGCTTGTGTCAGTGTTTTTTGCATCATTACCAGCCGCCGCAATAAATAAAGCTCCCGCCTGACCCGCCGCGTTAATCGCATCGTAGAGCGCTTGACTATAGCCTCCACCTCCCCAGGAGTTATTGGTGAGCTTAACTCCTTTGGCCGTCGCATAGTTAATTGCCAAAATAGCATTGGAGGTAGAGCCTGATCCTTGATCATTCAAAAACTTCAGGGGCATGATTTTGGCATTCCAGGCCACCCCCGTCACACCGACCCCATTATTTCCTTTGCCAGCAATGGTTCCCGAAACATGGGTTCCGTGACCATTAACATCACTGGGGTTATTGTCGTTGTAGGCAAAGTCCCAACCGCGAATGTCATCAATGTAGCCATTGCCATCGTTGTCAATGCCATCTCCGGCAATTTCCCCCGGGTTTGTCCAGATGTTGCCAACTAGGTCTTGGTGATTGTAGTCAACCCCCGTATCAATAACCCCAATCACTAAA
>NZ_BDSM01000071.1:0-647 GCF_003112475.1 Microcystis sp. 0824
GCAACTAAGCGGAAAATTTCAGGGTTCCCCCAGTCATTCTCAATAAACAGTGCTTATTGAGAATGACTAGGCAATCAGACTTAACATCTAGGGGGAGATGTTCCAGTTGCTCGCTTTGTTTTGTCACCCCTTGAAGTCAATCCATCTGGTCAAGATAAGAGATAATATTCCTGGCAAGGTTTGGGAAAAAATCTCAAAATGTTGCGCCTCTCATCCGTTAAGTTACTAATCTTTTGATTGTCTTGAATAGGTCGGAGATGAATCCCTTGAAAGTTCTGAAATATCCAGCGTAATGTTGGTCGGTCAGTTAACTTACCCAACTGATTTTTAAGTCCCGTCTCCTGCTGTTTTAAACTTAAACGAAGTTGTCTTTGACCAATAGTATAAACCAGCAGGCACAAGCCCATGAGCATGGCCATGACCTCAATTCTATGGGGAGATTTGAGAAAGACAATGTCGGCAAAAAAGCAGGGGTCTTTGAGAAAAGAAAATGCTCTTTCTGGAGCTTGTTGCCCCTTATATTTTTTGAGTATATCCTCACTGCTCAATCGTTTTTTCTCCAAGTCGTTAGTTGCTAAAACGAATCGTCCTGCTCGTTTCTTTAGCCTCTCAATCGCTGCCAAATTCAACTCTAATTCGGCTTGAAC
>NZ_BDSM01000072.1:0-477 GCF_003112475.1 Microcystis sp. 0824
GTTTTTTACTAAGTTTCTTACCTTTAAAGCTTCATAGACGACCAGATCATTAGACTGGACTAACGCCAAAGCATCTTTAATTGCTTTGTCTTTACGTTGTCTTGATACTTTAAGGTGAAGTTTAGCTACTTTTACCCGTTGCTTGTGATAGTTTTTAGACTGTTTCTTTTCTTTACAAAATCGTTTTGATAATCTCCTTTGTGCTTTTTTTAGTCGTTTTTCTAACTTTCTTAAATAACGTAGATTTTCTACAGTATTGCCTTGGGCATCGGTATAAAACTCTTTTAACCCTAAGTCAATTCCTGTTATTTGTCCCGTTGGTTTCTGGTATTCTTGCCGTTCTACGTCAATCAAAAACTGACAATAATAACCGTCAGCACGTCTAACAACTCTTACCCGTCTAATCTGTTGCTCTGAATAATAAACTAAAGTTTTTTGACTACACCATAAATCAAATTCTCCTGCTTTAAAACCATC
>NZ_BDSM01000073.1:0-613 GCF_003112475.1 Microcystis sp. 0824
CACTAAGACTACGAATGTATGGAAAGCTATCAATTGGGGGAAAATCCAAAGATACGTTTTCAAGCTCCAAAAGAGGATATACCAAGCGGCTAAATCGGGACAGGATGCAAAGGTTAGAAGGTTGCAACGTCTATTGGTGAAATCGTACTACGCTCGTCTATTAGCAGTTCGCAAAGTAACCCAAGATAATCAAGGAAAGAAAACAGCAGGAGTTGATGGGAAGATAGTAATATCTCCAGAACAAAGGCTAAATCTAACCGAAGAAATCAAGGGAACACTGAAAGCAAAACCGTTAAGAAGGGTATGGATTCCTAAACCCGGTAGGGACGAAAAACGTCCATTAGGAATACCAACCATCAAAGACAGAGCTAGACAAGCGTTGATTAAATCGGCACTTGAACCAGAATGGGAATCAAAAATGGAAGGAACCAGCTATGGTTTCCGACCGGGAAGGTCTGCCCATGACGCAATATCAAGGATATACATCACCATTAATCAAGGTAGCTACTTTGTATTAGATGCCGATATTGCCAAGTGTTTTGACCGAATTAATCACAACTTTTTACTGTCCAAAATTCATTGTCCAAGTTCCCTGAAAAGAGACATAAAACAA
>NZ_BDSM01000074.1:0-8685 GCF_003112475.1 Microcystis sp. 0824
CCTGGCAATTACGCTTTAAAGTTAAACCTTGTATTCTTTTACTGGTCTTCTGTAGACTGGGTAATTCCGATTTGAGTTTAGCTAGTGTCTTGTTGTACTTTTGATTGCAGGATTTTAAGGCTTTTCCACATACTAAAGTTGGCTGAAATTCGGGAATATTAGAGGTAACAGCAGCTAGGTTATTTAAGCCTAAATCGATAAAAGCATATCTTTCTCCCTCTTGACTTGATGAGGCTGGTTGTTCATAGACAATCTCTAAACAATAAGCACCCGATTTAGGAATAATCCTGACCTCTAAAACTTCCTTTAAATTAATTTTAAATTCTAAATTAGTCCCTGATAGCTTGATTAAACCTTGCTTCAACGCTTTTTTAGAAATGGCTTGATAGTTATAAGTTAAAACGTTTCTACCTTTTTCCTTGTCTTTGTATCTTGGCAACTTAGGCTCTCCTGTAAATTTATCTGGCGATTTTTTGTATTGTTCTTTCGCTTTTTGGTAGGATTTAAAGGTTTTTTCTACTTGCTTTAATACTAACTGACTTACTTTGGCGGGTAAGGCTTGATAATCTGGACTCATTTTTAAGGCATGATGTAACTCAGTCATTGTTAAAAATGGTTGATGTGAAAAGAAAACTTGACGGTTTAAATAAACAGCACAATTATACAGATTCTTCGATAAAAATCCTAATTTATCAATGACTGAATAATTTTTGTGATTAAATTTAATTAGATGTTTTTGAACTAATTTCATCATTCTCCTCAAGGCATTTAATTAAACATTCTGTCTTTCTATTTCGTCGTCTTAATGAGTATAATCGAGCGCAAAATGAGGTAATTATGCTCACGAAGTCTTGCCTTAAATCGTCTTTTCTTTCTTCTGCTAGATTAACGACCTCTAGATCTCTATTTGTTTGAGTTAAAAGAACTTTCAGATAATTAAACCCTACTCTGCTTAAACGATCTTTATGTTCTACGACAATCAAATTATAATCAGTTTGTTCTAGAAGTTTTAATAATAGCTTTCGATGATCATTGACTCCACTTCCTACTTCTTTAACTACTCGAACAATTTGATAGCCTTTCGCAATACAATAAGCTTCCAATCTTTTTGCCTGAGTCTCTAAGTTAGATTGATTTTCTGAACTAGAAACTCGCCCATAAATAGCTACTTTATTTTCACCGCAAAAACGGTCATCTTCAAAAATAATAATTGTTCCTGTAGGAAGACGTTCTCCTTGTAACTGCCCTCGATTCCACATTCTCCAAGCAGTGTCATAACTGATCCCTTTTTTCTTAGCATAATCTGATAGTTTCATGTGAACTGCAATGTAAACTTGTACTAACCATATTAGCAGTTGTTTGCAGTCATTTGCATATATTTTTTACAAAACTTTACAATACTAAATAGGGGCTGCTGAAAAAGTTTTTCGTGGGGGCAGGGTGTGGGGTGTGGGGTGTAGGGTTTTACCGATTTTGAGGTAGTCAGTTACCTAATTTTCAGGGAAAAAGTACCTGAATTTTACCCCCGATCCCTCCAATGGTCGGCACTTTTTGAGGGAAAAAAAGTCTAAAAGCCTTATCCAACAAGGTTTTTAGATTTTTTCAGCCAGCCCTAAATACGGTTATTAAAGGCTGATTATCTATTGCCCCTTTTGCCTATTGCCTATTGCCTTTTGCATCTCCTCATAAGTAGTCTATACTCAACGGATTTAGTATTATATTCTTGGGAGAGGCTTTGGGGAAGCATACTTTTATTTTGCCCCGAATCCCCGATACTGGCAACCTAAAAAAAGGGGGCTGAAAAATTAACCATCAATCTTTAAAATAGAATTGGGGGAAAAATTTAGTCAATCAAGAGGGTAAAAGTGGCATTCGCTAGTCATTGGATCATGTTAGGTTTATTACTGGGTTTTGCTGTCGCCCATAGCGGATTAGCCAGTTTACGAATGCGGGGAGAAGCCATCATCGGTGCGCGACTGTATCGGGTATTATTTGCCCTCGTTAGTATCCCTCTAGCCGTGATTTTAGTAGTTTATTTCTTCAATCATCGTTATGATGGTTTGCTTCTCTGGCAAGTACAGGGAGTAACTGGAGTTAAAACCCTAGTTTGGATACTTTCGGCCATTTCTTTTTTCTTTCTCTATCCTGCCACCTTTAACCTGCTCGAGATTGCCGCTATCCAAAAACCCCAGGTTCATCTCTACGAAACTGGCATCCTGCGCGTTACCCGTCATCCCCAGATGGTAGGACAGGTGATCTGGTGTATTGCTCACACCCTCTGGTTAGGGACAAGCTTTACCCTATTAACTTCCCTAGGTTTAATTGCCCATCATCTTTTTGCTGTCTGGCATGGCGATCATCGGTTAGAGGACCGTTACGGAGAGGCATTTTTAAAGATCAAAGAACGCACCTCGGTGGTCCCCTTTTTAGCAATTATCGATGGTCGGCAAAGCCTAAAATGGCAAGAATTCCTTCGTCCTGCCTATCTAGGAGTAACAGGGTTTATTTTACTCCTCTGGTGGGGTCATCCTTGGCTAATACAAGCAACAAGTAAAATTTATTGGTGATTTTGCTCCCAACCCCTTTCTTATTGATCCCGATTGGTGTAGGATGGTTTCTATATCAAAATAAAATTTTCATAAAATCCGTTTAGACATGATGCTATCTGTCAACGAAAAGAGCTTCCCTAAGCTAGTTTTAGATTCTTCTCGTCCGGTTCTCGTGTATTTTTGGGCACCTTGGTGTGGTTTATGTCGTTTAATCCAACCCACCCTCTTGTCTTGGCAAAATGACTGTCAAGATACGATTCAATTAGTCGGTGTCAATGCCGATAATAATTTTAAATTAGCTAATAGTTTTCGTCTGCGTAGTCTGCCTACTTTAATTCTCTTCGATCGAGGTGTTCCCGTTCACCGTCTGGAGGAAATTCACAGTCGCGAGGAATTGCAACAAACCCTGCGACTAATAGTCAAAAATCAAATCCCGCGTTCAGCTTAAGGGAAAGATGCCTTTTCTGATGGGACTGGCAGAGATAATATAATAGGACAAAAAGTAGATAATCCCAATTGCTAAAACTACCATAGTTCCCCCAGTTCAAAAAATTAGGAGGCTTGCAAAAAATGCCGATTGGTGTGGCTGAATTTGTCGAAAATCAGGAAAATCGCTGTCCTGTGGTACTACTACTAGATAGGGTTTTCTGAAAAAATCTAAAAACCTTGTTGGGTAAGACTTTTAGACTTTTTGTCAATCAAAAAGTACCAGGCATGGGAGTGATCAGGGGGAAAGTTCAGGTACTTTTTCCCTGAAAATTAGGTAATTGGCCACCTCAAAACTGGTAAAACCCCACACCCCACACCCCACACCCTGCCCCTTCAGCATACCCTATCTAGACTGTAAAACATCCTTTGGTCTCAAAGTTCATGCCACATTGGGAGTGTCCCCAGTCGGAATAGCTTTAGGACTGATTAATCAATATGTCTGGGCAAGAGAAGAAAAGAATTTAGGGATTGCCAAGCTACGCAAAAAAAGAGAAACCCAATGGTTAAATTCTTTGTCAGAAACACAACAACAAATACCCGAAGATATTCAAGTAGTAACAATCGGAGATTGTGAGGCAGACATATAGTGCTTTTCACGTTCAAAGGGTTTAAGCCCCTTGCCCATGCCTCATTCTGATGAAAACTGCTATATTAATTTTCCTGCATTTTTCTGCTCACTTTGTTATTTTCGCTCTTCTGCTCTGACACCAGATTTTTTGTTCTCGAGGATTTCTTGGCCTTTTTTCACCATTTCTTTTAAAGAGTAACTCCACCGTCCACGGGTAAAACCACACCTGTCATATAGGGGTTGATAATCAAACTCAATACTGCTAGGGCGACTTCTTCGGGTTGCCCTAAATGTTCGACAGGTAGAGCAGAAACCGCCCATTTGCTCAAGTCCGAGCGTTCCGAATCACTTTGACTGCTCCAGATACTTGTATCTTCTATTAATCCGGGGGCAACAACGTTAACGCGAATAGGAGCGATTTCTAGGGCGAGGGCGCGTCCAAATATTGCTACAGCACTATTAGCGGCGGCTATGACGGAAATTCCGCCCATTTTGGAATATTTGAACATAGTGACGCTGGATGTCAGGGTAATAGAACCGTCCTTAGCCAAAGTTTTCAGGGAGCCACGCACTGCCAAAAAGGTTCCCCAGAATTTCTCCATACCTCCCCGGGCCGTTTCTGCGGTCATTTCGGTTAATAAGGCTCGCGGCATATTTCTGTCTCCCAGAGAGGTGACTACTAAATGGTCAAAGTTGCCAATTTCTGCAAAAAAGGTATTAACAGAATCTTCTTGTAAAAAATTAACAGTTTTGGCTTCAATCTCCCCTGGAATTAGGGCAGCGGCGGCAGCTAATTTCTCTTGAGAAGCATGGGAAAGCACCACTTTTGCCCCCAGGGAGAGCAATTTTTCGGCAATCGCTAGGTCAATCCCGGAGCTTGCACCAATAATAACGACTTTTTTACCCGATAAGGAATCAAACATTTTTTTGTCTCCAAAAATTCAAGAAAAACTGACAACTATTACAGTATATTGACTGGCTTTTGGGCAGCAACTAACCAATAAGTTATGGCCGAGGAACTTAGCAAATTATCCAGAGCCTTAATGTTTAAATTATAGGTTTCTTCGTCTAATTTTCCTGATTGAAATTCCTCTGTTAACCAAGACTTAAGATGGCGAAAATGTCTGAACCAGCACTCCTCCGTCACCTCGACAAATTGAACATCTTTAAACCCTGCCTGTTGATAAAGATTTTGATACTCTGCCCTATCTTTGACCGTGTTTGCTTGGGGAACTGTCCAATCTCCTAAAAGTTCTGTTGTGGCAAAACTCAGATCTGAGAGAATTAAGGTTCCCCCCGGCTTTAATACTCGCCAAGCTTCTTGGAGGAATTGCCGCCTGGTATTAAAATAAAAAGCCGCTTCTACACAAATAATTTGCTCAAAAGAATGATCGGCAAAATCCATTTCTACTGCGTCCATTAACAGAAATTTACCCTCGGGAAAATTCAAGAGACTTCTGGCAATTTGTGTCGGAGAAATGTTAATCCCCACAATTGCTGTCAATGGATAATATTTGAGAAGATAATGGGTAGTTGCTCCTAAACCGCAGCCAACGTCAAGAATTGTTCCCTGTTTGTTGGGAATAAATTCTAAAAGTTTCTCCATAAGAGTAGAGGATGCTTCCTGTTGATCTTGGGTACGGGAGAGCCAATAACCGACATTAAAAAACTCTCTTTCACCATAAAACTCTCGAATCGAAGGACTACAAATTAAATCATCGAATCTAGTAATCCATTCATTTTTATCCATTTTTAAACTCACTTAACTCTCTCGGCAAAAACTACATTAGTCTAACACGATTGGGCTTAGGAGAGTGGTAAGTGGGAAGTGGTTTATAGCAATGCTCGCCCAACGCCTGTTAAGGCAGTAAATATTGACCGCGTGGCTGAGGCGATAGAAAAAAAAGGAGCCGCACCTTTTCCCTTAGATACCGATAAATTTCCCTGAGAGGTTCAACTAACAGCCCAATTTAATGGTAAAAAAAGTTTTTATCAATTAACCTATAACCATCAATCTATATTATCATATCTGGTCAGGGACAGAAGTTATCGCTTTTGAATTAGGAATGGGGAGCGGAGAACAGGAAAGAAAATTTGCGTACCCCATGACTCTGAATACCGCTATAAGTGTCACCGATGGGAGTGCGGGTAAGGTAAGTATTTGACTTGAGTAAGACGGCAATATATGTTACTATCACAGGGTAATCGCAGCTATATTGAAAAAGCTGCTACTCAAAACTAGGAATGACCATGAATTATCCTAATAGCGAACAAAGTAAAGCAATCCCCTTCTTTGCTCGTTTTTTATCGGTGGACCAAGACGAGGCTCCGACTCCCGATTCCCCCCCCGATTCTGAACCGGCTCCCGTTTGGACTTGGAAATGGCCTTCTGACTGGGAAGATAGTTAATTAATTTAAAGATTGCTTTCAGTAATTCAGACAGAAAACAACCACCGCCATAAGTCAAGCAAGAGTAAGATTTATAGCGGTTTTTTGTTGTATTTAGGGTTTGCTGAAAAAGTCAATTGGCCGGTGAGGGCAGCAGTGCTTAGTTAAGTTACAACTACTCTTCAGCAATTTCTACTTCTTTGGGAGCAACAGGTTCTTCGGCAGCAATTTCTACTTCAATAGCCTTTTTCAGGTTAAGTTTTAGAACTTGAGAAATTGGCAAACCCTCCACCTCATTGATGAGATATTCTTGAGTTTCTGTTTCACGACGTTTGAGATAGACCGTTTTAAGCAGTGCCTCAATGCCATAACGCGTAACAATGTCGCCAATAATGGTAGAGATGCCTAAGACCCCAAGTCCACCAATTAGTCCCAGTGGACCGCCTAACCCAAAAAGTGCGTAAATCGCAGGATAGGCAGTAGTGCTGGATGCGGCAACAGCAATAATAAAAATAATGCCGGGGAGTCCAAGAGAAGCAAGTTTTTGAACAACTTCGTCCAGAGAAATTCCCCAGGAGACAAGTTTTTTGTTGATTTCTGTGGGATTCATTCCGAGAAAATCATTGGGAATGGCCGTTTCAGTAGTTTCCGTCATTGATGAGACTCCTAAAATCACTAGGTTGGATTGGTTGGTCGGGATTTCAGTCATATAAAATCCATGGTAAGGCAAAAGAATACAAATCGGCTGTCTAGCAATCAGATGCCTTGCAGCATTCTACATTAGTCTTACCGTTCACACAACTTGTAGAAAATCGTCAATTCTTAGATTAAATCCTGTTTAAAAGATAGAGGAGATTGGGGAGAAACAATTGATAAGCTAAGACGCATCTTAACCGCCTATTCTTAGATTAGCTGAATCTACCCCAATCCCTTTACTATTGCCTCTTGCAAGAGTGCCTTTTGCCTCGTCTCAACAAGCAATTTAAATGCTTGACAGCTTAACTGAGTTTTTCAAGTTGAATTGGGAGTTAACCATAGTCTTAAAAACGGGTTTGGTATCAAATCTCAAGGCAAACTTTTAATTCTTCGGCTAAAATCTGGACATGGGGTTCCACCATAATCGAGACATGATTTCCTAGTACGAAATGAATCTCAACTGGCTCTGTAGAAAATTCACTCCAGCCTAAGGAGGAATCCTCGCAATCTCCAGCTATTAAGTCTTTATTTGGATCATCAGATAATTCCTCCCTGGCCCGTATAATCGTAATTTTACCAGGATAAATCTGTTTAGGGAGATAATCAATCAGACATAAACAGCTAGTTTTATAGGCTTGGACAATTTTTTCAAGCTGCCTAGTTTCCGCATTAGGAGGAAGCATATTAGCCAGTTTAAAAAAGTTTAAGGCGTATTTTAATTGTTCCTCCACTGTTAAGAGTTGAAGAGTTTCATAGGAAATATCGATGGTTTTATCTAAATAAACTTCGATACCTTTGCTGACTTCAGCTAACCACCGCGCATGATCCCAATTAATATAATCAAGCAAAATTTGTTTGTCTTTATAGGTGGGTGCTGAAGAATCAATTATTGCTAGTAATGCCACTTGTTGACCCTGATTAACCAACTGTTGAGCCATTTCAAAAGCCACATTACCACCGTAGGAATGTCCTCCCAAAAAGTAGGGTCCTTGGGGTTGTAAATCCTGCATGGCTTGAAGATAAATACTGGCTATATCCTCAATGCGACTGATTTCTCCAAACTGTTGATAGAGATCATTTTCAAAACTGTAGAAAGGTTGATCTTTTCCTAAACAACGTCCTAAATGGTAAAAATAAAATGGTCGTCCTCCAGCGCCTGGAACACAGAAAAAAGGCGGCTTTGAACCCTGGGGTTGAATGGGAACTAGACAAGACTGGTTAGAGGAATCTGCATCGGTTTGAATAATGGTCGCTAACTGTTCAATAGTTGGGTTTTGAAATATTGTAGTTACGGCAATTTCTTTGCCTAACTGTTCTTTAATTTGGGTGATTAAATAAGGAGCTAAAAGGGAATGGCCACCGAGGTCAAAAAAGTTATCCTGCACGCTAATTTTGTCAATCTTTAGCACTTTTGACCAGATTTGCACGAGGTTTAATTCTAACTGATTACGCGCTTCAATAAATCTGTCTGAATCACTGGTATTACTGGGAGCTTTTAACGCACGGCGATCAATTTTTCCGTTAGCTGTTAAAGGGAAAGACTCCAGAAGCACAAAAGCACCAGGAACCATATAACCGGGCAATTTATCGCTAAGAAATTGACGCAAATCGCCACTTGTTAGCTTTACTCCTAGCTTAGGCACAATATAGGCAACTAACTGTTTTTCCCCTGGATTGTCTTCACGAACAATCACACAAGAAGACTGTACCGCCTGATTTTGACTAAGTACGGCCTCAATTTCTCCTAATTCAATGCGGAAACCGCGAATTTTTACTTGATTGTCAATGCGTCCTAAATATTCGATTTTACCATCGGGTAAATAACGGGCTAAGTCTCCCGTTTTATATAATTTTGACGGCTCATTGCCCCCCTTATTAAGGGGGGTTGGGGGGATCACTTCATCCTTCTCAAAAGGATTAGGAATAAATTTTTCTTGGGTTAATTCGGGACGATTGAGATAACCTTTGGCTAATCCCATACCACCAATATGTAAT
>NZ_BDSM01000075.1:0-112850 GCF_003112475.1 Microcystis sp. 0824
AAATTCATGAACTAAGTGAGATTCCTGTTAGGAAACCAAGAGGAAAGAATTACTCGGAGGAGCAGAGGAAATATAATCGGGAATTAGGGAGAATAAGAGTAGCTGTAGAAAATGTTAATCGCTGTTTAAAAATCTTCAAAATTCTCTCTTACCCCTATCGAAATCGCCGATATAAATTTGGATTAAGAAGTCATTTAATCGCTGGAATTTACAATAACGATTTAGGTTCAAAAATTTAAGCAAAAAACTAACTATATTCTTTTAATTTAGCTGATAATAACAAGCTAGATATCTTTGTCGTGCGAATAATGTATTGAGAGTTGATTAACCGTATCTGTGGAAAAATAATGGTGGAAAGATCATAAATTTAGAAGTTCAAAGACGAAATAGATAAACCTTTCATTATACCATAAAAAATTGGCTCTTCCGAACTTGTCATGTAAAATTAAAGAAAAAACAGACAATTATTGCTGACCAATAAAACAATAATTTATCTTTAAAAACTGACTATGCTTGCAATACAGCAATTTATTGTTTAAAATATAGACAGCCAAGACCAGCAATTTTAGACACAAGCTATACTTATGCCATCAAATCCACAATTAAAGTTAATGACCGAGCTACTTCACCTAGAAGGAGTTGTCGTTACCAATTATCAAATTATTACCGATATAGGAATTGTTTTACATTTAGAAAATATGTCAAGAGAAAGCCAGTGCATTCATTGTGGAAGTAAAACGGAAAAAGTTCATCAAAACAATGAATTAACAATCCGAGATTTACCCTTTGGAGAACAGGCATTATATCTGAGAATCAATCGTCGTCAGATGAGATGCGAGAAATGTGGGAAAAAATTCACAGAAGAACTAAATTATTTGCCGAAGAAAAGAACCTACACAGACAGATTTAGAAAAAAATAGTGGCCGAAGTCCTGAATAGTGATCTCAAAAATACGGCAGAAAGAAATGGAGTAAGCGAACAAGAAATAGAGACGATGCTCAAAGACTTAGGAGAAGAGTTAATAACCGCAAAACCTCAAGGGCTAAAAAAACTAGGAATAGATGAAATAGCCATGATAAAGGGAAAAGGAAATTACTATGCTGTGTTAGTAAATATAGACACAGGAAAAATTATAGGCTTAGTGGAAAAAAGAACAGAAGAAGCATTAACAGAATATCTGAAACACTGGGGAGAAGAGGTTTTGAGCCAAATAGAGGAAGTAAGTATAGACCTGTGGATAGGGTATAAAAATGTGGCAGAAAAACTAATGCCTCAAGCTCAAATAGTAGGGGATAGATTCCATGTAATGAAACAAGTAAATAACGAGCTAGATGAAGCAAGAAAGGAGGTAAAAAGAGAGGCAGCTAAGATAAAAAATAAGAAAAATAAAGAAAATATCTTAGCAGGAATAGCCAAGAGCAAATATGCCTTATTAAAGAATGAAGGAGACTTAGTAGAGAAAGAAAGGAAAAAATTGGAAGAAGTATATAAAGTGTCTCCAAAACTTGGGGAAATGCACAAATTAAAAGAGGAATTTAGAGAAGTATTTGAGAAAAATACGGAGGGGAATGAGGGATTATTTGCCTTGAGTGATTGGCTCAAAAAGGTGATGGTCTACTTTCCTAAAAGCTGCCAGACAATTCGGCGGTGGATTGACGAAATAACTGCCTATTTTGATAACCGAACAACCCAGGGAACAGTTGAAGGAATTAATAATAAACTGAAGGTGATTAAAAGGAGAGGCTATGGATTTAGAAACTTTAAAAACTTTAGTCTTAGATGTTTATTAAATTGGCATTTTGCTAGTTGATTTTACATGGTAAGTTCGGAAGAACCAAAAAATTTTTGCAAGAGGTCTAGTCGCTGATCTGGAGTATCGGCCGGTAAAAATTCTCGATGGGGGGTAATAGATACGTTAAGCATTAAAATTTCCTTCAGAGAATAGGTTAAGTGTTGAAAATGTCTTCTAAAGGGGGAAACATTCCCTCCATGGGTTCTATAGCCCCTAAATCGGGGGTAAAAAGAGGGGGTAACTCTTGATTTCCTCGGTCTTGGATGTTTTCAAGGTTCGACTCGCTCAGTAGGGGTAAATCTAGGGTCAGGACAGTTTCTCGATAGCCTTCTCGGATATCTTCGACCCAAGCGGCAATAATTTGATTGAGACGGTGATCGTTGATAGAGCATGAGCTTCTTGCTTGAAAATGTTTTCGGATTGCTTGGCGAATTTCCTTGGTGAAGATAGTTTCAGGATTATTTTCCTGATCGGCGGTTAGATCTAGAGGATAATCATATCTTTCTGGCGAATTTTTCAGGTTAAGAAAGAATTTATAGACTACCATTTGGGCAACCAAAATAAGATTTAAGATTAATGAGTTGATAGTATTCGATTGGACGGTTCGGGAGATATTTTTACCTCTATCGTAATCTGTCCAAATTTCCGGCGATCACCATCCTTTAATTGATGCTCTAGTTTTTTCATCCCCTTGGCTTGTCCATAGGACGAGTTATACTGCATGATAATGTTTTCCCCTTTTTGAAAAACCTGAGCCGTGATTGGGGCATAACCCTGTTTTTTAGGTAAGTAAATATTAGCTTCCGAGGAACTGCCCAAAATGATCGGGCGAGAGCCTAGTAAAAATTCTCGTTGTTCCGTAGGACTCCAATGCACGATCAGTTTAGCTTGTCGAGTCAGCAGTTCCAAAAGAGCGATCATCATGCCAATACAAAAACCCAAAATCGCTGAACCTGCTAAACGTCCGGCGATCTCATTACTCGCTCCAGTCAGCAAAACAAAACCCATTCCTCCCATCGCACCACCGAGAAACCCGCCCAATACCGCCCTGCCGATTTTCAGATTGGGGACAAAACGAGCCATGCCGCCGCCAAGCATTGTCCCTAAAATCGTCCACCCCAGAAGTGGCCCCCCTGGGGCCAGGGTGGGAATGCTTTGAATGAGAAAACGAGAGACAAGGAGTCCTGAGCTACCAGCAACCAATCCAGCAACGATTCCCCCCACCGTACCGATGCTTGTCTCACCTAGGGAAAGAAGGCGACGACGACGTTGATAGAGGTTCTGCCCGACAATTAACGCTAAAGAAGCACCCACAGACAGGATAGCCGTCCAGCCACCTGTCCGCAAGGCATCATAGATCAATCTAAATTGAGGGGTTTGCAGTTGGTTTTTAGGAAGAGATTGGCTGAGTAAAGTGTATAAAATTCCTTGATTTTGCTTTTGTTCTCCGATCAGCTGCGAATCATAGATGAGTTTTGCCGCAGATTGAAAGGCTCGGTCAAATTCTCCGGAATTAGCATAGAAGACTTTTTTATCCTCTCCCGTCAGTTGAGTCAGAAAGTTTTGATCGGCATCTCCTGTTCCGACGGCAATAATATTGATTTTTTGGCTCAGAGCAGTTTGACCGATGTTTAGGGTCGCCTCTACAATCGGTTGGCGATCTTCTTCTTTCAGGGTTGTTTCAGCGATGGCTTTACCGATGGTGGGGAGTACACTTTCAAATCCTTGTCGTCCTGCGGCGGTTTCACCGAGTAAGAAGGTTTCTCCAGGTGCCGAGAGTTGCAGTTGTTCAAAAGTAGCGCGATCATCAGGTTGAATGACTAAGTGCAGTTGAGCAATTTGATTTTCCTTTAAAACATTAGTGGTTGCTTCTAAAGAAGGGATTTCTCGATCGGGTATTAAAGGAAGAGCATCAGTAATCAGCAGTATGACTTTGGTTGCATGGGAACGGAAAGGCTGACGGGCAGCTAATGCCAAAGCATCTAAGCTACTTTCTGGCGGATCATTGCCGTGAACCTGTTGAATGGTGCCGATTTGCTCACTAAAGCGATCGCTATCAGGGGTAAATACAGAACCATCAAAATTGAGAATTTGCGGCTCTTCGCCAAATAAGCGATCGCCAAAAGCGATTAGGCCTATTTGAGCATCAAGTTTCCGTTTTTTGAGTTCTTGGGCAAAGTTTTGGATGCCTTGTTGTACTCCGGCGATCTCCTCATTCATACTGCTAGTAACGTCGAGAACAATCATAATATCAATTTGTTCTGGAGAAGGAGCAGGGGCGGGTTGTCCATCTGTAAACAGCAAGATATGACGATCAGAGCTGCTAGACTCTAGTTGCTCAATCGCCGTTGCCAGTCCTAAATCCATTCTTGTCCTCCCACCATCAGATAAATTGTCAATGGCTTGATTGAGGGTGGCTAAATCTGAGGTTAGTCCTGTGCCAATTTGAACTTGACTGCCGAAACCGACCACCGCGAAGCGATTAACCGACCGATCCTGTCGCTCGATAAAGGCTTTTGCGGCATTTTTCGCCTCTTGTAATTTATTGTCATCGTTCATGCTGCCGGAGGTATCAATCAGCAGTACGACAGATTGAGGATTCTGTTCGACAATCGGCGGACGTTCAGTCACCGTGAGAAAAACCTCTCCTAGCGCGATCGCCGCCACCAGACATCTTCCCGCACCACATAATCCAAAAATTAGGGGTTTTCTGAGATTTCTCCTTAACTGGCCTAATAAGTTCTGCATTTTAATTTCGGGGGACTATATTATCTATTCGCCAGAAGACCTGTGATTTAGGCCAAAGCTGTCACAAAAGTACACAAAAAAAAGGGTATGGCTGAATAAACAGTCAATTAGCGAGTCAACTGTTCAACCTCTACAGGGATTTGTGTTTCTAAAATACTCGTAATTGAGCTTTTTAAAGTAATCAGTTTTTCGTAACTATAGTCATTTCAATTAAGATTGAGAATATCAATCCCAGAGTTCCTAAGGATTTTGTCGGTCTAGACTGTCTCATACTTATCTGAAATGACTATATGTCATCGTTTTCAGACTTAATCGACAAATAGTGCCAATTCAAAGTAGTATCTGGAATTTTCTAGTTAACCTTTTAGGGGATATCTTTGCTTACACTTATCATCCTATTAAGCCTTCTCTGGATTTAGAGGCAAAAGGCTTACCTGCTCTACCTTCTGCCTTTTTTTAACTTTATCGAACTCACATTTTCCCCCTGTCAGCTTTCACCGATATTCAGCAAAGCCTAGGTAAAAAAATTAATTGTTTCAATCAACAATCTCGAATTCTATTGACTGCTCTTGGGCAAAATTATAGGTAAAATGATCGATAATATTAGTATCGCTCAATTCAAGATTATAAAAATCGATCACTGGTTGATCAAAAAGTGGGCCAGCGTGCCAAGTTCCCACCTCTAATTTAATAAAACAGTCCCCGGGGATGCGAAAAACCTTTAATTTTTCTAAATCCGGTTGAGGATGAGGACTAGGGGGGGCCACTCCTAAAAACCACTCTTGTCCCCCCAAAGAACCAAGACATTGGGTACATTGACTATGACGAGTAATTCGCTTAAATTTACGTCCGCGAGTCTGTAAACGCATAATATAAAAACGTGGCACACCGTTTTTTAAATGCAGTTGTGCATCGCTTTCATCAAACAGTTTCCCGTCATGGCTAGGGGTTATTAATTGACCGTAGGGACGGAAACTCTCGGCTGTAATTAGTTGCGCTGACAGGGGAAGAACGGTAATCGAATTACTCATAAAAATTACTGCTGACTAACAGTTATAGCTGTACCATCTCGGAGAGAAAGAATATTATTAATAGCAATTCTTTCCCCGGCATTTACTCCAGAAATAACCTGATAAGCTTGCCCTTGAATTGTGCCGACTTGAATGGGTTTTTGTCTAACCACTAAACGCTCCTCGGCATTTTCTTGACCTTCTTTAGCCTTTTCTTTTTCGGCCACAAAAACAAAATTTTGCGCCCCGATGCTAGTCACTGCCGTGGTGGGAACTAATACCCCCGGTTTTTGATCCCAAATTACCCGCGCCCGCACATATTGGTTATTGCGAAGACTGCCATCATTAGTAAAGGAAAATTTCACTAAAACCGATTGGGTAGCTTGGGAAACGGTGGGGGAAATAAAAGTTACTTGACCGCGAACCCCCGCGCTGCCATCGGGATTAATAATTTCCACAGGCAAACCGACGCGCAGACGCGGTTGTAATTCCACGGGAATCTGCACATTTAGTTCCAAAGTTTTATTATTAGTCAACGAGGTTAATTCTTCACCCAGGGAGATAATATCGCCGACTTTTCTTTGATTAAAATCGCCGACAAAACCATCAATCGGGGCGGTAATGGTGTTAAAAACTAAATTCTGACGCGTCGCCCCTAATTGCCCCTCGGCGCTGGCTACCGCCGCTTGACGACTGTTCACTGTTGCCTCTGCCGCCGCCACCTGTTGCCGTGAGGCTAATTCGTTTTGAATGGCGATATTTAATGCTTCTTTGTTTGCCTGTAGGGTAGCTCTAGCCGCCGTCACCTGTTGACGGGCCGCATCACGATTTTTAGACCGGGCCTCTACTTCCGCCCTGGCGGCCTGAATGTCGCGGCGGCGATCATCTAAGTCCTGTTGGGGCTGTGCGCCTTGTTTGACCAGAAATTCGGCTCTTTTTAGGTTTTTTTCCGCTAAATCTAAATTAGCTCTCGCTCTCTGTAAATCAGCTTCGGCGGCGCTCAAGGTGGCGATCTGACTTTTCACATTAGCTTCGGCATTAGCCACATTAGCCCGATTCTGGGCAATTTGGGCTTTATTTGCCCTCGCTTGCGCTTGTCTTTGCCTTAAATCTGCTTCAGACCCGTTGAGGTTCGCTTTGGCCGAATTTACCTGGCCGATACTGGCGTTTACCTGTTGCTGTTGTTGTTCGGGATCCAATTCGGCGATTTTTTGTCCCTGAGTTACCTGATCGCCAGATTTAACGAAAATAGACCGAATTCGACCGGTAATCTGAGGGGAGACGCTAACACGCTCTTGGGCGATCAAAGTACCCACAAATTCGCTACTTTGCACTAATTTGTCGGTGCCGAGGGTTTGCAGTTTGACGGGAACAGCCGCCGGTCCAGTGGCCTGGGGGGTTTGGGGGGCGCAACCGGTGATAATTAGGGAAACGGCGATCGACGAACCGATCGCTCTCGATACGTTAACGGATCGTTTAATCATTGTTAAATTTAGGTTTTTTTGGCAGAAAAAGTGCTAGTAAGTCGAAAGAAAAGGGAAGATGAGGAGAGAAGCTTTTCCTTAAATTTTACTCTACAGAATTGATCGCCGTGATTATTAAACCTCTGGCATAATTAATTTTTGAGGGTTCAAAAACGGCAAAAATAAGGATTAAATTGCATAAAATCCTTAAATAGACCATTTAATTGATTATTATTCATTCTTAATTCTCCTGACTACTGACTACTGACTCCTAACCCTAACAACAATTTTTGATTTTTACAAGAGGTCTATTGTTTGCTTTGCCCTGAGCTAACAATATTACAGGTGACTAATCTTTGGGCGAGGGTGGTGTATTCTAGACGACCACCGGCGATCTGATATTCGTCCCGGGGCGCCGGCAGATGACCGACGGGAGCATTGAGGGTATAGTTAAGATTTTCTTTAAAAATAATCCAATCACCATCTTTACGCCAACCAATACGATCGCCAAAAGTTTGAAAATTTTCGATCGCCACTAAGCGCCCTGGTCGATTACCTGTCTCGATAAAAATGCGAAATTGGGTACTGAAACTAAAACGACCCCCGGAAGCTTCTTTCCAGAGTTGGTCCATCTTTTGCAGATCCCAACAGGCCAATTTTTGCAGGTCTTCCATGGTAAACCAGCCCTGTAATTCCCGTCCGGTCGCTTTCAGCATTAAATTACGGGTTTCATCGTTAGCTTGTCGCCAATTTTGTTGAGCGAGGAAATTTTGCAGGCGAGTGTAATTAATGCCCGTGGTCGGTGATACCATTTCCCCAGAGGTGGTAGTCTGGGCAACGATCGCTGGCAAGGGATTAAGAAATAAAGCGAGCGCAAGGGTGATCTGACAGAAGGAAAAATTAATTCTCATAAACCCTATTTATTAACCTGATGCAAAGAAATCCTACAATAGCATAGACGAAATTTGCCGTTTTTACCGCCTCCTTAACTCCTATGGCTTTCACTTGGACCCGACACCACATTTTGGGATTGCAAGACTGGCAACCGGAAGAATACCAAACCCTGCTACAAACGGCCTCTAGTTTTCGTGAAGTTCTTTCCCGACGCACCAAGAAAGTGCCGGCCCTACAGGGACAAGTGGTGACAAATCTTTTTTTTGAACCTTCCACCCGCACCCGTAGTAGTTTTGAACTAGCGGCGAAACGTCTTTCGGCCGATGTTCTTAATTTTGCCCCGGGTAGTTCCAGTTTGACTAAGGGGGAAACGATTCTCGATACCGCTTTAACCTATGTGGCCATGGGTACGGATATTTTTGTCATCCGACATCAACAGTCGGGGGTTCCCGATTTGATTGCGGGGGAAATGGACCGTCTAGAATCGGGGGTGAGTATTCTTAATGCTGGGGACGGTCAACACGAACACCCCTCTCAGGGACTTTTAGACCTGTTTACGATCTGTTGTCTGTTAGACGAGGAAAATCCCCGTTTAGAACTGTTAGAGGGCAAAAAAATCGCTATTGTCGGGGATATACTCCATTCTCGTGTCGCTCGTTCCAATATCTGGAGTTTAACCACGGCAGGAGCAGAAGTACATTTATCCGCACCCCCCACCCTACTGCCGAAATATTTTGGGGAATTGTGCGATCGCCTATTTCTCCACTGGGATTTAGAACCAGCTTTAGAAAAGGCCGATTTTGTGATGACCCTGCGACTGCAAAAAGAACGCATGACCGCCAATCTTTTGCCCAGTTTACGCGAATATCATCAAAGTTTTGGCATTACTCGTCCTCGTTTGCAATCCTGTCAACCGGGGGTGAAAGTACTTCATCCAGGGCCTGTGAATCGGGGAGTGGAAATTAGTTCCGATTTAATGGACGATCCCGATTTTAGTCTGATTTCCCAACAAGTTACCAGTGGTGTGGCTGTCAGAATGGCTTTATTGTACCTAATCGGTAATCTTCGCGGCGACCGGTAAAAGCTTCTCAGGGATTTGCTCTTTTAGTCTGGTTTCATTGAAACAATCCTAAAGTTTCTATCAAGGTAAATATCATACTTTCTTCCTCCCTCACACACAGCATCTTCTGCTTCAAATTGATTAGTCTCAACATCAAATTTCATCGCTTTAGGATTCCTACAGCCCTGTTTTAGCAAAGCATCGGTCAACCGCGATTTTTCTTCTGGGGTCAAAGCTCGATAATCACTACTATTAGCTTTATCTGTATAGATTGACATTCCTATAATGCTAAGAGATAGTAAGCTTATGATCAATTTGGTCTTCATTTTTTCAACTTGCTGAATACAATAAAAACATCACTCAAAGGGTTTTAGACCCAAGTTTTCGCTAATTACTTCGGCAAGATTACCGACCAACTTTATGTTAGGGAAAGCATACCTAGATTACCATAAGTATAAATACTTAAGCTACCCCTAGGGCTTTTCTAGGAACTTTGACCCACACCGAATTCCGTTCTTTAAACCTCTTGCATAATTAATTTTTCATGGTTCAAAAACGGCAAAAATAAGGATTAAATGGCATAGAATTTGTAAATAGACCATTTAATTGATTAATGCTCATTTTTAATTCTCCTGACTACTGACTACTGGCTACTGAGTCCTAACCCTAACAACGATTTTTGATTTCTGCAAGAGGTCTTTTTTAAACTATCCCTTTTTTGCCTCTTCCAGGTCATGATAATGCTGATAAGCGCCGATTTCGGGGTTAAAAGGGGCGATTTCTTCATTTACAGCTAATCCCAAACCTTCTAACATTGCTTGTAGGACAGAATCGGGGGCCAGACGCAGATAATCGGGATTAATTTCTAGGGCTACATGACGATTACCGAGGTGATAGGCAGCTTTGAGGAGTAAATCGGTTGAAGGGGCAGTAATAGTGATAACTGGTTCTGGTTTAGCGATAATTTGAATAATTTCGCCGTTTTCACCCCGCAGGAAATCGCGATCCTGTAGAATGGTGCCGCGAGGTAAACGAAAACAGAGGGAAAAACCTTCGGGACTGTCGAGACGATAACGGCTGCGGGTGCGTTCTTCGGCCGTAAGTAGAAGGCTAAAAAGTACCGTTTCTGGGGGAGGTGGACTAGCGGTATGACGGGGGGGTAAGCGCTCGGTAAAAGTTAACATGGTAGTGGTCAATGGGAAAAAACATTATTAATTGTAGCCCTGACTCCAGCTTGACCCGAAAAACTGAGGAACTTTTTCTATTTATTCTCCCGTTGCAGACGAATCATCTCATTTTGCACCCGTCGTCTCAAGTTATCATCGCTACTAATCCGGTTAGTAATAGCGTTAAACTGAGCGGCAGTCAGGCCACTATCTTTGACAATCTTTTTTGAGTTATTACAATAATCTACGGCAATTCTTTGGGCATTAGCTGGAAGATTATTAAAGCTTTCCCGTTGGTTACAGGTGATTGCTGGGGGACTTTTCCCTAAAATTCGCGAAATTGCCTGATAAGCTTGTTTTCTTTGGGTTTCGATCAACAAAACTGCGGTCGCATAACGTTTAATTTGGTCAGCCGTAAAATCTTGAGTATAAGCGGAAGACTGGAAGCTAACCACCTCCGTCGTCCAAGAAAATTCGGGAATCAGACCGCCAAGAATGGCGATTACTGCCAAAAAAGTCACAATAAAAGAACGTCTTAAGCTTTGACCTAGATCGGCTAGGGGATAGCAGTAAATCACCATGCGAGTTTGTCGCTGAATAGATAATGATAGCAAACTTTCCAGTTAAATCCTGCTTTTTTGAATATTTTTAACGATCATAAGTTCCAATTCTAGCGAATATCTCCTGGTCCCGAACCTTAATTTTTGGGCAGAAATTGCTTTGGTAAACTTTTTTAACGTTTCTAGTGGCAAAATTAGTCAAAAATCTTTGAGAGAACCGATGAACGATTTTTGGGAAGTTAGGATACCTATCGCTTTTAGAGAATATTTATCGGCAATTTAGCCAACTAATCTCTTTTTATTAGCTTATATCGCTGTTAATCTCTCGCTTATTCCCTTTTGTCACTCGCCTTGGCGGGGAATCGGGAGGAAATCTAGATAAATTAAAGGTTTCAGCGATTCCGATCGAGACAATTCCCGCTTAGAATAATGCAGTGGAATATATAGCCAATGGGGATTTGAGGCATTATTTATTGTTCTCGATCCTGGCGAGTCCTCAACAGGAGAACCATAAACTACTGACAACCACCCTAAACTCAGAAAAACCGCAAAAAAAGGAGTTAGCGCATGAATAAAGGTGAATTAATCGATCAAATCGCTCTCAAAGCCTCTGTCACCAAAAAACAAGCAGATGCTGTTCTCACTGCCGCCATCGAAACTATTATCGAAGCGGTTTCTGAGGGGGACAAAGTAACCCTAGTAGGATTCGGTTCCTTCGAGGCCCGGGAACGTCAGGCCAGGGAAGGACGCAACCCGAAAACCGGGGATAAGATGGAGATTCCGGCCACTCGCGTCCCGGCTTTCTCGGCGGGTAAACTGTTTAAAGACAGAGTGGCCCCGGATAAGGAATAATTACTGTTGAGTTTTGATCGCTGTAAGTCTTTTGCCTAGACCTAAACATGGTGGTAATCTTGACTGGGCGGCCGCCATTGCCGGCTGTCCGGTTTCCTCTATTCTCGATTTTTCTGCCAGTATCAACCCCCTCGGTCCGCCGGAAAGCGCCCTAACCGCTATTAAAAGCCATTTAACCAGTCTGACTCGTTATCCTGACCCCGAGTATTGGCAGTTGCGTTCTGCCCTCGGCCAATGGCACAATATAGGGCCAGATTGGATTCTCCCGGGCAATGGTGCGGCTGAGTTATTAACCTGGGCTGGCCGGGAATTGGCCTCATTTGACAGTGTTTATGTACTAACACCCGCTTTTAACGATTACGAACGGGCCTTAAAAAGTTTTGGTGGGAAAATCTGCCAACATTCCCTAGATTTAACCACTTTAAAGCCGTTTAATCCCAAAAAACAAGGCTTATTACTCAATAATCCCCACAATCCCACGGGGAAACTCTGGACGGTGGCGGCCATTCGTCCCTATCTATCGCAATTTGGTTTGGTGGTAGTGGATGAAGCTTTTATGGACTTTTTGCCCCCCCAACAACAGGAGAGTTTAATATCTCTGTTGCCGGAATATCCCAATCTCGTGATTGTGCGTTCCCTAACTAAATTTTACAGTCTCCCCGGTTTACGTCTAGGATACGTCCTCGCCCATCCCGATCGCCTGTTACAATGGCAAAGATGGCGCGATCCTTGGTCGGTGAATAATTTAGCTGTGGTTGCCGCTATTGCAGGAATTGAAGATAGGGATTTTCAACAACAAACCTGGGATTGGTTAACAGCAGCCCGCCAGGATTTATGGCGGGGATTAGCTAATTTTCCGCAATTACAACCCCAAACCAGTGCCGCTAACTTCCTTTTAGTACAATCTCAATCTTCCTGTTTACCCCTACAGGAAGCTTTATTAAAATATCATCGAATTTTCATCCGCGATTGTCTCAGTTTCCCCGAATTGGGGAGCAATTATTTTCGGGTCGCTGTCCGTTTACCGGCAGAAAATCAACGATTATTATCGGCTTTAGAGAGTATTTTAGCCGCGTCTGATATTAACAACAAAAAGGCTCCCGCCAACTAGACGGGAGCCGCTGCCATCGAACTAACAGAAATTAGTCGAGGTCAGGCATTGCCAATGCGGGTTCAGTCTCGCGGTCAATTCCTTTCTCGAAACCGGCGGCGGCGGCGCGAGCGCGTCCAGCGTGCCAGAGGTGTCCAATCAGGAAGAAGAAGGCGAGGGTGAAGTGAGAGGTAGCCAACCAAGCGCGAGGAGACACATAGTTAAACGAGTTAACGTCAGTGATAACGCCACCTACAGAGTTCAAGGAACCTAAAGGAGCGTGGGTCATATATTCAGCCGCGCGGCGTACTTGCCAGGGTTGCACGTCATTTCTGATTTTGTCGAGGTCTAAACCGTTAGGACCGCGGAGGGGTTCTAACCAGGGACCGCGGAAATCCCAGAAACGCATGGTTTCACCACCGAAGATGATTTCGCCAGTGGGAGAGCGCATCAGGTACTTACCTAGACCAGTGGGGCCTTGGGCAGAAGCGACGTTAGCACCTAAACGTTGGTCACGCACCAAGAAGGTGAAAGCTTGAGATTGGGAAGCTTCCATACCAGTCGGACCGTAGAATTCACTGGGATAGGCGGTGTTGTTAAACCAAACGTAAACGGCGGCGATAAAGCCCATCATGGAAAGAGCGCCCAAGCTGTAGGACAGATAGGCTTCTCCAGACCAGATGAAAGCGCGACGCGCCCAAGCAAAAGGTTTGGTGAGAATGTGCCAGATACCGCCACCGATACAGATTAAGCCAATCCAGATGTGACCGCCGATGATATCTTCCATGTTGTTGACGCTGATAATCCAGCCTTCGCCACCGAAAGGAGCTTTGGTCAGATAACCAAAGATAACTGCGGGGTTGAGGGTAGGATTAGTGATGACGCGGACATCACCGCCACCGGGGGCCCAGGTATCATAGACACCGCCAAAGAACATGGCTTTAAATACCAACAACAGCGCACCACAACCCAAGAGAATTAGGTGATAACCGATGATGTTGGTCATTTGGTTTTTGTCTTTCCAGTCGTAACCGAAAAAATTAGAGTATTCCTCTAGGGTTTCCGGTCCGCGGATAGCGTGGTAGATACCACCAAAACCGAGTACAGCCGAAGAAATTAAGTGCAGAACACCGGCGACGAAGTAGGGGAAGGTATCGACTACTTCACCACCCGGACCGACCCCAAAACCGAGGGTAGCTAAGTGGGGAAGCAGGATTAAACCCTGTTCGTACATCGGTTTTTCAGGGATAAAGTGGGCGGTTTCAAACAGGGTCATTGCCCCGGCCCAGAAAACGATTAAACCAGCGTGGGCGACGTGAGCGCCGAGCAGTTTACCGGAGAGGTTGATGAGACGAGCGTTACCGGACCACCAAGCGAAGCCGGTGGAACTTTGGTCACGACCGGTAGCGGTAGGGATATTAGAGAGCGTTACCACGCGGGAGAACCTCCTCAGGGAAGATAAAGTTTTCGTGGGGTTGGTCTTGGGGAGCCATCCAAGCTCTCAGACCTTCGTTAAGCAGAATATTTTTAGTGTAGAAGGTTTCAAATTCCGGGTCTTCCGCCGCTCTCAATTCCTGAGAAACGAAGTCATAGGCCCGTAGGTTAAGGGCTAATCCCACTACACCCACAGCACTCATCCATAAACCAGTCACGGGGACAAAGAGCATGAAGAAGTGTAACCAACGTTTGTTGGAGAAAGCGATGCCGAAGATTTGCGACCAGAAACGGTTCGCAGTGACCATGGAGTAGGTTTCTTCCGCTTGGGTGGGTTCAAAAGCTCGGAAAGTGTTGGAACCTTCACCGTCTTCAAACAGGGTATTTTCTACGGTCGCTCCGTGAATAGCACAGAGAAGCGCACCACCGAGGATCCCGGCTACACCCATCATGTGGAAGGGGTTCAGGGTCCAGTTGTGGAAGCCTTGGAAGAAAAGAATGAAACGGAAGATACCAGCCACGCCGAAGCTAGGGGCAAAGAACCAGCTAGACTGACCGAGGGGGTACATCAGGAAGACACTGACGAACACCGCAATCGGGCCAGAGAAGGCGAGGGCGTTGTAGGGACGAATGCCGACTAAACGGGCGATTTCAAACTGACGTAGCATGAAGCCAATCAGGCCGAAAGCACCGTGCAGGGCGACAAAGGGCCATAAACCGCCGATTTGACACCAACGGGTGAAGTTACCTTGGGCTTCCGGGCCCCAGAGAAAGAGGATGGAGTGGCCGAAGGCATCGGCGGGGGTGGAGACGGCTACAGTCAGGAAGTTGCCGCCTTCCAGGTAGGAACTGGCTAACCCGTGGGTGTACCAGGAGGTGACGAAGGTGGTGCCGGTTAACCATCCACCTAGGGCCATGAAGGCGCAGGGGAAGAGTAGTAAACCAGACCAACCGATGAAGACGAAACGGTCTCTTTTGAGCCAGTCATCGAGAGCATCAAACAGCCCTCTTTCTGGGGCGCGTCCGACAGCAATGGTCATGGGTATTTTTCCTCTTGCTTAACTGAAATCACGGGCAAGATTTCTTAACTTTTTTGAGTCTGGGATTACTCCCATTGTCTTATAAGATGGCGCGATCGATTGACTGGATTAGCTTAACTAAACTAGCTGCGATCGCTCGTTAATCCTCACAAACTGTAAAAGATTAACGTTTCTTAAACTAGCACAAGCTAGACAATAATTTCGAGTTCGGTAAGACTTTGGTTCCTTGCGGCCTCTATCTACCTTTAACCATTATTAGCAAAAAATTACAAATCTATACAACTTGACTCATAATTGATTTTTTATTCACACAAAAGCTTTTTTGTCAATGAGTATTTATATTCATTTTTTTAATTGATTGCCCCTCGCAATCCTCGAGGGGTTGCTCTAGCAATTGACAATCAAAGCAATGCTCGGCGGCGGTTTTCAGGGTAGCGATAATTGTCTCTAGGGTCAAATCTGGGGCTAAATTCAGCTTTTGAGGGGCAGCACTGGCGAAAACTTGCTCAAACAGCGAATTATCTTGCTCTAGCACCATCGAACCATGTTGGAGAACCGAGGAACCCCGTTGCAGTTGGGCGCTCCCAATAAATTTATTCCCCCAATTATCGACTAGATCCGCACCGGTAGCCGTACCGAAACAGTTAGCAGAATGGATATATCCCCGGCCGGCAGCACCGTAGGACAATTCTAGACCGAGATTTTGCCAGCCTGTGATTAAAAATTGACAGATTTGCTGGTAAACTTCCCTAATATTCCCCTTCATACCCGAATTTACCACCATATAGGTCAAATCCCCCTGATGTAGTACAGCCCGGCCACCAGTAGGACGACGAACTAGGGAGATTTTTTGACCTTGCCAAGTCAAATTACGCCAAAAATCGGGATATTGCCGTTGATGATAGCCCAAGGAAATAGCCGGGGGCGACCATTGATAAAAACGCAGAGTCGGGGGATGATGACCACAACGGTGTTGTTCTAGTAACCAAGAATCGATCGCCATTTGTCGCTCTGCCGATGAGATAATTGGAGGGATATAACGCCAAATTTTAGCTGCCACCAAAGGATTCTCGTAACATTTCATCATTATTATCTGCTACCGTCGCCACGAGAGTAATTGCTCGCGAAATCTCCCCAGGAGACAAATCGGCCACAGTACGCTGAGAAATCACCACCACCTGATCATTCATAATGGCAAAATGAGATTCAAAGGTTTCGGCACAATTCATCGCTAATAACTTGCGAGTTAATCCCAATTCATCCTGAACGGGTAATGTCAGCACAGAAGACCACACCGTGAGAAAATCATCATCGCTTTCCCCAGTTAACTGCACAAACACCTCAACGCTACCATACTGAAACTTCCACAGATCACCTTTTTCTGTATGTTGTACCATAGCAGTATCATGCTGCTGCAGAGTAGAAATAACCGTTTCAATCATTTCTTGGTGACTGCTCGTACTAGCCAGAAATTCATCGGTCATTGACTCTATTGCTTCTGAAGTCGCTAAACTTTCTGTGGTCATAAAAATTCCCTAAACTCGATCGATCACAATCTTATCCCAAGAGAAAAGAAAAAAAGACATTCGGGTTGGGGAAGTGGGGTTTAGTTGAATTTCCCCATTTCCCTCACCCCTCACCCCTCATCCCAATTACTCAAAATTTTATGAAGCATTTGAGTAAACACCTAACTTGATCGATGACAATGGCTCTATCCCGTTCTAGCTGTCAATGATCATGCAAAGTCTTTTTCAACGTTCCCTAGCTGAGACCAATTCTGGGGAAGAAGATATCCGTAGTCGTATTCTACAGGCCGCTTTACGTTTATTTGCTGCTAAGGGTTATGAAGGAACCACGACCAAAGACCTAGCAGGGAGTGCAAATGTGGCAGAAGGAACTTTATTTCGTTATTTTCCCAACAAAAAGGCGATTTTAATCGAAGTGGCCACTAGGGGATGGGTGGATATTCTCACCGACTTGCTGACGGAATTGAGCGAAATGGGCAGTTATAAAGCGGTAGCGCAGGTGATGCGACGTAGGGTGTTGAGAATGCGAGAAAATAGCGATTTATTGCGAGTTTGTTTCATAGAAGCCCAATTTCACCCCGAATTAAAAGAGCGAATTCAATCGGAGGTAATTGCTAAAATGACCGATGTGGCCGAGGCTTTTTTTCAAACAGCGATCGATCGTGGTATCTATCGTCCCATGAATCCGAAAATTGTGGCCCAAGTTTTTCTAGGAATGTTCGCAATTGCCGGTTTTTCCAGTGAAACTATTTTAGATAGCAATGCTTCCCCCTTAGCTTTACAAGAAATGGCCGAAGGTATTGCCGAAATTTTTCTGAATGGAGTGTTAGTTAAGTAGTCGTGCAAAATTAATTTTCTAGTCGAGACTCCGAGACAGCTAATCTAAAGATAGGCGGTTAAAATCCGTTTTAGCTTACTTAAGTAGGTAGGCGTTAAAAATTATCAGATGCCCCCCTTATTAAGGGGGGATCGAACCTAAAATCCATTTTTAATTTAATTATAACCAGCTACTTATGATAAAATGCTGTCAAGGTCAGGGAGGGAAAACTTGCAATTATTCACCCGATAAAATAACTGATAGCCGAGATGAAACCCTGTTACTGCATTAATCCCGATTGTTCTCAACCAGACCATCCGAGCAATAATAACTCGAATACTCGTTACTGTCAAAGTTGCGGCTCTCAATTGTTGTTAAATGGTCAATATAGGGTAAGTCGGTTATTGAGTGATACGACCGGTTTTGGCATTGTTTATGAGGCTTTTGAAGGTTTTACAGCCAAAATACTCAAGGTCTTACAAGAAAAATGGAATAATGACCCGAAGGCAGTGGAATTATTTAAACGGGAATATGACGTTTTATTAGAGTTAAGTCGTCAAAATGTTACTGGTGTTCCTCGAACAGATGCCTATTTTCAATATTCCACAAGGGAAGGGAAAATATTACAATGTTTAGTTATGGAAAAAGTGGAGGGGATTAATTTAGAACAGTGGCTAAACCAGTATGATAAATTAAATCAAAAACGAGCCTTAAAATGGCTGAGAGAAATTACTTTAATTCTCTATAAAATTCATCAACAGAATTGGCCGCATCGAGATATTAAACCCCAGAAGTGTTGAACGTGGAAAAAAGTCGTACAAAATTTGATATTATAGACAAGAAAACAAAGTAAATAGACACCAATAAATGTGAATAAGCCATGCTAACAATTTTCCCAAAACTAATGAAATAGCTTCTCAAGCCACTCCCCAAAAATGACTATCCCGCATTAAGTACATTTACTTTTGTGTCCTGTTGGATAGGTTTTGTGCTAGATAAAAGTATCGTCAGCATGAGAGACTTAAGCGCACGCCTGAAAATGCAAGGAATTAATGTCAATACGTCAACGTTTTCTAAGGCGAGTAAAATCCGAGAGACAGAACCATTTGAGAAAATCATCAATAAATTAAATAAAAGTTTAGTAAACAAAAAAGGAAAAGAAGCAGCTCAAGCTTTATTTCCAATTGACTCGACAATAATCTCACTGACAAGTAAACTGTTGTGGACAAAAGGATGGCATCAAGTAAAATTATTTTGTGGAATAAATAGTATCACCACAGAAGTGGGGGGGATTGTGATCAATTTTGGTCAAGGACATGACTCTAAAGAAGGGAAAAAAACTATAGAAGAAATTCCTGTAAATGGAGTTGGGGTAATGGACAGAGGCTTTTCTTCTAATGAAAGAATCAGAAAATTATTAGAGAAAAAAGACAAGCACTTTGTTTTAAGGGTAAAAAATGATATGAAGCTAGAAATGCTGGAAAATGGTCAGAGCAAGCTAGGAGCAGAAAAAAGAGAAGTAGAGGTAAGAATCGTTGAGTTTTGTGATCTAGAAAGTCAAAGTGAATTTCGGATAGCGACGGACTTACCCTGAGAAGGAGAAGGGGGGGGTAAGTAATGAGGAAATTGCCGAAATGTATCGACAAAGATGGCAAATAGAACTTCTTTGGAAGTTCTTAAAAATGCACCTCAAGCTTGACCGTTTAATCACAAAAAACGAGAGAGGAATTCGGATACAAATTTATAGCTGTATCATCGCTTATTTAATTTTGCAGCTAATAGATATTGAAGAAGTATTTGGCAAAAGCTTATTAGATAAATTGCGCTATTTACAGAGTTTTATGTGTCAACATATCAGCTATGTACACTGGTTTAGGAAAATTGTCTATTCAATCTGAAAAATGGCGTTCTGGGGTTGTCATGTTCTTAAATGTAAAGTTTTGTTACGAGATTCAACATTTCTGGTTAAACGTTGGTATGAAGTTAAAAGACAGGCTTTCGGTTCTTCTTTTGACGACAGCTTAGTCAAGCAATACGCCACCGGAGAACTTTATTCTAATGCCTTAGAAAAATGTAATGATGGAATTTGTGGGGGGACAGTGGGTTGGCTGCGCTCTAAAGGCTGTTATTATACTTATGATTTTTCCAATATTAATCAGATAGTCTCTTTTGATCCTTCAGGTTCTTCACCTTCAATAACAGTCAATGTAACGGAACAACTTACACTCCATGGTCCCAGAAGTGCCGGATGTGGAACCCCAACCCAGACTTATCAAAAAAATGTTACCTATTGGTTTAAAAAAGAGAGTGGAAATTGGAAAATTTCCAATCGAAATTGAGCAAAAACAAGCCATTTCGCCAGCTTATAGCCAAGCGATTACACAATTAATTAAACGAGATTTACATCCTCAAGCGTGGAAAGAAAAACCTTTTAATCCTATCCAAGACTTTTTAGGTCAATCTCTCCCCGTTAAAACTCAATTTTATGCTAAGATGGGCTGGACATTTAATAATCGAAATGATGCGGCTATTATCGTCAGTCCTGATAACAAAGCTCATTATATTTTAGTTGTCTTTGGAGATGAAAAAAAATTTTATCAAGATAAAGAGTTTTTCCCAATTATTTCACGACAAGTTTATAACCAAATGCTTAAAAAATGACTTAATAAAAGACTAAAATAGGAGAGAATTTGCGAAAATAAGCAGGTAAATACGCCAATTAAATTGCAAAGGGTAATTCAAATGATTCTGGTTCTGATGGAGTTGCAGCCGAGATTCTATACATCTGTACTGAATAAAAAAAGTGCAGGACTTTTAGGATATTTTACCTTTTTCCTATCGGCATTTCAGGCTTTTTCAGCATACCCTACTTAACTTTTCGTAATCCTTTAGAAAGATAGGCAACGAAAAAAGCTAACACTCCTGTCATCCCTACCTCAAAATAATTGGCCATGAGAATAGCGGTAAAAAAAAGGAGCAAGATAATTAATATAGTCCGCTTTTGTTCAGATAATTTCATCTCTAATTGCCTCTAATTCGCTTTTAATACTTAATGGTTGATAACCTAAAGAAAAAGCAAGAGAACTATCAAGAGAAACATCCTGGGGACGGGGCGCACTCATGGGAACATCTGACTGTAAACAGGGTTTTATTTGTTCTCTGGGAATGTTAAAAACTGCCGCCATTAGTAACCCAAATTGATAACGAGAAACTCTTTCTTTACCCCCCAGATGAATAATCCCTTGTACTTTTTCTAATGCCAAAAGTAAACCATTCACCGCACTATTAACCCCAACAGCCGTCCGATATTCATCAGTAAATAGAGATAATTCTTTTCCCTCTTGGAGGGTTTTTAAAAAGGGTTGCAGAAAACTATTAGCGCTGGGAGAAGGGGAACCAAACATCAAAGGCATTCGACAAATAGCTGCCCGAGGATATATTGCTAAAATGCCCTTTTCTGCCGCTACTTTTTGCTCACCATAGACACTCACGGGAGAAACAGGATCATTTTCGGAATAGGGGGCATTTTTACCATCAAAAACTAAATCGGTAGAGGTAAAAACTAGCGGTATTTGATATTGACTACACAAACGGGCAATTTCTAGAGAAGCTGTCAGATTAATTGCCTCGGATGCTTGGGGAAATTCTTGACAGAGATTCGGTTTTGATTGGGCAGCCCCATGAATTACCGCGTCCGGTTTAATCTGTTGAAAAAGTTCTTTAACTGCGGCTAAGTCTGTTAAATTAATTTTAATTAAATTTGGGTCATTACTATTGACATTGTGATTAAGGTATGTACCGAAACTTGCCCAAGATGAGCGAGTTTTTTGGTAAATATGCCAACCTAAAAAACCACTAACTCCAGTGATTAACAGCGTTTTCATAGTTTAGAGATTAAATCCTTTTTCGTAGGCTAAAAACTGCACTTGTGGTTCCAAGGGTTCATTAACTAAACCAATTCCTGCAAATCCCCATCGCTGCATCAGTCCCTTTAATTGTGTTCCTGAGAGAGTTTCCACAGAAAAATTATTGGCTAAATCCTGAGCATGGGTATTGATATAACTTAAAGCATCGTAGGATTCTTTAAACAGAAGCAGATAACTGGCCGGAGTTTCGCTTTCACCTTTTCTCAGACGCGCCACTAGGTATTGTCCGTCTTGTTTTGACCTGAGTAAATAATGTGTAGTTGCTAACATAGTTTATTAAGTGAAAAGTGAAAAGGAAAAGAGGGGTTGGGTAGTGGGAAATTTAGCTGAAATTTCCCTATCACCCTACTTTAAATCCTCCAATTTAATCCTAGGATCTACAGCTTTGAGAAGTAAATCAGCCAGAAGATTACCGATAATCAACATAGTAGCCCCCATCATTAAACTGCCCATAACTAAATATAAATCTTTAGCCGTCACAGCTTGCAGAATTAAACGACCTAATCCGGGCCAGTTAAAGAAAAATTCGGCGATAAATGCCCCACTTAGCAAACTAGAAAATTCAAAGCCCAAAAGAGTTATCAGGGGATTAATAGCATTGCGTAAAGCGTGGACATAGATAACTTTATTTTCCGGTAAACCTTTCGCCCTGGCGGTTTGAATATAATCCTGTCGCAGAACATCTAATAATTGTCCCCGCATCAATCTTTGTAATCCAGCAAAACTGGTAACTGTCAGGGCAATAGTTGGTAAAATCATGTGCCAAGCGATATCTAAAACTTTACCGATAGGGGAATATTCCGAATAGTTAATACTGGTCATATCACCCACCGGTAAAAGCGGCGAGACATTTTGGGCGAGAATTAGCAGTAAAAGGGCAGTGATAAAACTGGGGAAACCTTGACCAAGATAACTGATAACTCGAAAAAATTTATCGATAAATTGGTTTTGTTTGACGGCGCTGAGAATGCCCAAGGGAATCGCAATCGCCCAGGTTAAAATGATGGAAGTCAAAGACATTAATAACGTCGCTGGAATTCTCTCTAATAATAGGGAAGACACGGGACGAAAATAGGTAAAACTCAGACCAAAATTAAACTGAGTTACCACTTGCCACAACCATTTAAAATACTGGACAATCGCCGCGTCTTTTAAACCAAAAAGGGCAATATATTGTTCTTTAGTTTCCTGACTAATCTTGGGATTAAGGTCAAGCAAAGCCAGAAAACCGCCTGGGGTTAATTGGATAATAGCGAAACTCAAAGCCGAGGCCAACAACAGAGTTAATAAACCCTGGAGAACACGCTTGACAATATATAAAAAAGTTTCGCTAGTTAGGAGAGATTGTAACCCATTAGCACTCGATCGAGCGGTCGCAGCCTTATAATTATCATCAGTCGCCGTCATAGAAAAAAACCTAATAATCGATGAGGGTAATAATCGGTAAATCGGGTAATTTTTCCCGACCACCGAGGTCGATTAACTCGATGATAAAAGCAAATCCTAACACCTCACAACCAATTTTTTCTAATAAATCGGCCGTCGCTTTCGCCGTCCCTCCCGTCGCGATTAAATCATCGACAATTAAGACTTTGTGATGGGCAGCCACCGCATCTTGGTGAATTTCCAGGCTATCGCTTCCGTATTCCAAATCATACTCGATACTATGGACGGCGGCGGGTAATTTGCCCGGTTTCCGGACAGGAATAAATCCCGCTTCTAATTGGTATGCTAAAGGAACACCAAAGAGAAAACCCCTGGATTCCATACCGACAATGTAATCGGGGGATAAACCGTAATCGCGACACTTTGCCGTTAGGGTATCGATCGTGTAACGTAATCCTTGGGGATGATTGAGTAGGGTAGTAATATCGCGGAAGACAATACCCGGTTTGGGAAAGTCGGGAATATCGCGAATCAATGATTTCAGATCCATTCGGTTTCCGTGTCTCGTAAAATGGGGGACAGCTATCTATACAATACAATTTACAATACCCTGACTCGATCGCCCTTGTGTTTTAGTTCTCCTATATCATGACCCCTACTAGCCTAACGCCCGAATCTACAACATCAGCCCCAGAAAAACCGTTTATTTTAAGCGTTTTACCCGATTTTCCGATTGCCAGTCAGCAATGCGCCCTACATCTCCAACAGCATATCGATTTAATGCTGTTAGCGTTGGAATCCTTAGAAGTCGGTGCCGGGGAAGCCCTGTTAGCCCTCTCTAAAGAACTAGGACTCGATAAAATTGTCAAAAACCGGATTATTTTCTGGCGCTTACGCTGTACTAATCCCTGGCGAATTTCCTACACCCTCGACCGTCTCACCCTTGACCAAGCCAAAGCTTTAGTTATCATTGCTAGTTATCGGGCCAAACCTCTAGCTATATCCATCCGACAATTACTGTTAGCGCGGCAACAGATGGAATCAAAGGGTTTACCCGTGGATAATAATTTTCTTTTATCAGAATACCTAGAAAGATTTCGCTCCAATTTTCGCAGTCGCATGAACCCCCGGCGGGCCAAAGTATCGGTTTATCTTGCCGATGAAAATGCTTTAAATGAACTGGCTTTATCCCTCCTCGATCGGTTATTATTTTGTACTGGTACCACGGGAATGCAGCGGTTTTGGATTAGTTTATTTGATGGGGAGATCGTGTAAAAATGAGAAGACAGTATAGCTTGCCCAATTGTACCCTGATTCTCGATGGTTTCGGCGATGATTTCGCCCCGGCTAACCCCGGGGATAGCCGACCTTTACTCTCAATTTTGACTAACGTGGAATGTCGGTTAGTCGGGGCCAATAAAGTCCTGCAAGGTGGTCGGGTTTTCTTGGAAAATTTGGTCCAAGCGGTCAGTCAGTATGCCCAAGAATTTTTGAGTGGTGTTCGTCATCCCCAAGACCCCGTCCAGGAACCAGATCATGTGTACCTAGAAAAGATTGGACAGAATCTCCATCGTCTGGTCTGGTATCCATCAACGGACTTGAATATCCCAGAAAGTCCGGTCAAGATAGAAATCAGTACCGTGCAGTTATTCGATTTAATAGAAGCGATTGACCAATTTTTTGCCGATACTCGCACTTTACCTGACCTAACCCTGAAATTACAGCCAGTTTCCCGTCGCTACCATAAGGTGAATGAATCGGCGGCCAGTCGGACAGTACCTTTTTTGGCGGGATTAGGCAGTCTTGTCGCTTGCGCCCTACTTTTCTATCTGTTACCCGTCCCCCAAGTCCGTAAACCCGAAAATCCCCCCATTCCCGCCGCTTCTCCCAGTCCTACCGTCCCCACTAATCCCGTCCCCCCTCCTAGATAAAATTAGTCCCCTAAGCTACATCTATAAATGGAGTGATGGGAATGTGCTTATAAACTTCGGCATTCTTTGCCTGAGCTTGACGGAGATCGTAGTCTGTTTGAAGATTCAGCCAAAACTGAGGACTGTTACCGAAATATCGTGACAGACGCAAAGCTGTATCCGCAGTGATACTACGCTTACCCGCTAAAATCTCACCGATACGAGTTTGAGCTACGCTTAAATCTTTGCTCAGTCTGTAGGGGGTAATATTGAGCGGTTCCAGAAAATCTAACTTGAGGATTTCACCAGGATGGATATTTGGCAAACGGTGGAACTGAGCTTTTACATTGAGCCTGTCGAAATGTGTCGAAGTGTTGCTGTTCATTGCATTTAGCTAATTTTAGTGGTAGTCCACTATCTCTACCTGATCAGCATTGCCTTCATCAGTCCAAATGAAGCAAATTCTCCATTGGTCATTAATACGGATGCTGTACTGGCCCTGACGATCGCCCTGCAACTTCTCCAACCGATTACCCGGTGGGACACGCAGATCATTGATCGATAACGCCGCTGCAAGGATTAGCAGTTTTCGTAGAGCGACCGATTGAATATCAGGGGGATAGTGACGAGACTGAAACCCCTCGAAAATGAGCTTAGTCTCTTCGGACTTGAATTTGACGATCATAACTGATCACTGATTAACTGATGATCAAATCCTAACGCCTAACGATACTATTGTCAAGCAGAAGTAAGCACCACACCCCACAGCCCACACCCCACACCCCACACTGTCTCAGTTTTTTAGAAAAAGTAACCGAGAAAAACCAGATCTTTTTTGCACAAGTTAGAAAAATTGTGTTATGCTGGTAATTCTGTGAAGGTTTTTCGATAGGGAGTATTGAAAAAAAAATGACCAAACTGGGAACCCATTTGATTGTCGATGCTTGGCAAGTACCTGCTGACCTCCTCAACGATCCCGAGCGCATTCGTCGCGCTATCCTCGATGGAATTACGGCAGGAGAAGCAACGCTGATCGATTTGTGTGTCCACCAGTTCAGTCCCCACGGAGTTACCGCGACGGCGACTTTAGCTGAATCTCATATCGCGATCCACACCTGGCCTGAACACGGCTATTTCGCCGCCGATTTATTCTTCTGTGGTGCCGGTAAACCCGTGGTTGCCATGGAAATTTTGACCAAATCCCTGCAAGCAGGTGAGATTAAAGTGCGGGAACTAACCAGAGGATTCCCCGGTCCTGCGGCAGTTTATGAAAGCAAAAAGGAAGAACCCCTTAAGTCTTCCCTGGTTATGGCCTAATTTCTAGCGCCGGCCTCAATAATAAGTTAGCAGCACTGGCAATCGCCTAAACTGAAATCGTGATCAGGATAACCTTAGTTTTTATCCTCGCCCTCTTTCCCTCTCTCGTTAGTCTCTGGTTGATTAACCGATCCCAACAGAGATTAAGCAACCGTTTGAGAGGTATTCGCTATCGTCACGAATACAGCCCGGTGATGGCCAGTGATTTTTTGTCAATCCCTCTAGAGACAGAAAATAAACCGGCCTTGATCGGTGATCTTAGTTGTCGTTTTAATGCCTATTCCCCCCATTTGCGTTGTGCGGTTAATCCCACAGGTCCCTGTGAAGGTTGTCGGCAGTACGAAGCTAAAACTGGCACAGTGTAAGCGGCTTGAGCTTCCAAACAGTTCCCTATTTGCTATCCTTAAAAATTATCGCTATCGCAATTGAGGAGTGTGGGAATAATGGCGTTCAAACGAAATTTGACCCTCTTAATCATCGGATTAGGATTAACTTGTTTACCCGTATATCCGGCCCAAGCTAACCAAATCAGCACCGTCACCCCGAATACGGCAGCCAATCAAACTCTCGCTACCCATCTGGTCTTAAAACTGAAAGAGAGAAAAGTTTACGTTTATCAAGATAGTAAAGTTTTAGCCCAATTTACCGTCGCCGTCGGCAAAAAAGGCTGGGAAACCCCCACCGGTAAATTTGAGGTGCGGGAATTAGTTCGCAATCCCGTCTGGAAAAGTCCCTGGACAGGCAAAGTCAGCGCTCCCGGTCCCAATAGTCCCCTAGGGGAAAGATGGATCGGTTTTTGGAGTGACGGCAAAAATTCCATCGGTTTTCATGGCACCCCCGCAGAAAATTCCCTCGGTAGCGCCGCTTCCCATGGTTGTGTGCGGATGCGGAATCGGGATGTAAAAGTGTTGTTTGATTTAGTCCGCATGGGAACCCCTGTCATCGTTCAACCTTAATTCCGGCAGGTATTTTTTTAAGATGGGCAGGTCTTCCGGGCGATCAATATCGGCTAATTTAGGCAGATAAGCGGTTTTTAAAGCCAGTTTAGCGGCGATTGTCTGAGTTTTTGCCAAGACTTCCCCCGTCCCCCAGGGAATACCGTCAAAAAGCTCTGGAAAGACCTGTTTTAAAGCAATTAGGTAGTATCCCCCATCTAACGCTGGCCCTAAAACCATATCGTGGGTTTTTAGGGCTTCAAAGGCTGCTAAAATCTCTTTTTCCCCGATTTCTGGGCAATCTGTGCCAATAATAGCGATCGCTGTCATCCCTTGAGCAAAACCATCGGCAAAGGCATTTTGCATCTTTTCTCCTAAGTCTTTTCCCCGTTGAGAATGATAGGAATAATGCACACCTAACCAAGTACGCATTTTTTCCTCGCTGCCGCCATGATAGTAAATGATCAGGGAGAGAAAACTCCTCAAACCCGCTAATTTACTGAGAGTATATTCGGCCAGTTTGCGGTGCAATTCTTCGGCTCCCTCGGCTGCCAAAGCTGGAATCATACGGGTTTTTACTTTCCCCAATTCCGGATAACGGGTAAAAATAATCAGTTGTTGTCTCCAGTCCACGAGTAATTGCGACGATGATATTAATTATTAGTTTTAGCCTACTGTTAATAGGAGGCAAGAAAACCAATAAAACGGGCTTTATTGGCTTAGTATAGATTATTGTAAGTGGGTGGGTGGAATTAAATATAAGATGAACGTAGGTACGATGTCGGCGATCGCTTTATTGAGTCGAAACCTTTTTCCTAGCGGCATTTCAGACTTTTTCAGCCAACCCTGATTAGCTAGGGACTAGGTTTTTTGGGTGAGTTTAAACAGGATAAACCGGCATCTTTAGCAGTAGGATACTTGATTGGGACAAAAGCAAAATCTGAACTTAGTGTCCGACACTCCACAATGTGAACAAATTCTACGGAGGGATCTTGGGGATCGCCATTTTCATCCAACTTCTTGCGATCGCCATTTTGATCGAATTGAATTGTCCCAGTTGCACCTTTAGTGACAAGAAAATCAGGAGACTTTAAATGTTCACGGATATTAATTCGTGTGGGAGTATTTGCCTTTTCTAGAGCTTTTGTTAGAGCAAGAGTTGCATCATAGGATAGGGCCGTTATTGCATTAACAGAAGTTGTAGTCCATAAAATTTTGGCATCCTTAAGAAAATTCTTGTTAGGACTGGTTAAAGAATCCCAAGGAACCGCAATAACAAACTTTTGAAAAGGTTGTAGGTTGTTAATTTGTTCTAAGGTACGAGAACTACGAAGTCCCCATGATCCGATAACCCAATTTTGACTATTATTAAGTTTTATAAGTCTAATTGCATCGCCTTGAGCATCGCCAATTGCTTTTGGGAATAGTACAAGCCCTATTGTTTCTGTTATTTTTTCTTCTTTCTGTCGTCGTAACTCTTGGATGGCTTCTTCTGCCTTAAAATTATTTCCGAGATCAAATTCATCTAATTTTACTACAGTTCCAGAGAATGGAGGGCGTGTAAAAATAGTTTTAAAACTATTAAAAAAAGATTCACTAAATGGACTTCCTTCACTATAAAAGCCCACCACTTTTTTAATAGACTTTTCTTGCAAAAATTTTGCAATGGCAGGAGATTGTTGATCGCTGGAAAAAACAGTTCGCAGGAAATTTTTTCTGGGGTATTTAGTAAGCTCGCTAGTCGTTGATCCGGGAGAAATCAAAACTAAATCATTGTCCTTATAAATATCCACCGTTGCCACAGTCATTTCACTGGGATAGTGACCAACAACCCCTAAAATTTCAGGACGCTGGGAAAGAGATGATGCTGTCTTTTGGGCTATTAATTCGTCATTTTCATCATTAGTAATGACAACTTTTAATCCCTTACCATTAATCGCTTTTTTGTTGATAAAATCTTGATCTGGAAAATACTTGAGGAATGGATCATTGTCATTTAAAATTCCTAGATTAATTTTTGTTTGTAATTGTGCTACTCCTCGTAACATTTCTTTTGCTCGACTATCACCATCATCATCATTAAAGTCACTTTGATTTTTGGGAATACTAACAGCAACAGCAATCGTGTAATATGGCATTTTATTGGCTTCTAGTAAAGCATTGTTTAAGTAAATTAATGTTTCTGCATCTAGCCTATCCTCTCGCCATGCGTCCTTAAATCTTAACAGGGCTTTTTGATAATCACACTGTGCAAAATATTCTGTACCTTTCTTCTTGTTAAACGATTGAGAGTAATTAAGAACTTCTTCTCCTTCACTAATAAAGTCTCCCGTTTGTTTTGGACAATTATCAGGGCGATAAATGGCAAATAAACTTACAACTGCTATTGATGCTATTCCTATGCTAACTGGCAGATTTAATTTGAAATTTTGGGGCTTTAAAGTTTTTATAAAATGCAAAATTTTTTCCATTAAAGAAGCTTTCACTTTTTTCTCAATGAACTGAATATCCTCATCCCTGAGTCCATAGATAATTTGCAGTTTCTTTAAACTCTCTCTATCTCTGCTGCTCAATGGAGTATGATTAGCAGCAGCTATTATTTTCCGAAACGCATTCCTATATTTCTTAATATTGTCTCGTCGCCGTAGCAGTGGGTTAAGAACTTCTGTTTCAATCGTTCTGGCTTCATCTGGTGAGAGATTTAATTGATCTATTGTTGCATCCAAAACTGCCCTATCTGCAGCAGAAAAGTCTTCCTCCTTAAAACAATAATCTTTAATATCCTCATCATTCCACTTTTTAATAATATCCTCAACTATTTTACGATACTTAAATTTAGGATCATTAGCAGCAAGAGGATATCTGGCCAAATAAATAGTATCATCTCCTTCAAGAGAAAGATAAAATTTGGGAGTCATTGCTGGGGCAGGGGCAGCTTCCTTTACTCGTTCGCTGGCATACTCATGCAATTCATTAACAGAAATTAATTGATCACCATCCTGATCTGCTGCACCAGTTTCAATTCCTTCAACTAGATATTTTGTATAGATGGACAAACCGTTATCTTCCGACTCAAAAGAATATTCAATCGGACTAGAAGAGGTTAAAATCGCCCTTCCTTTACCTCCTAATTCCTCTTGAATGTTAAGTTCCCCTTTGATTGGCATTCCCTGAACCAATGCTCCGCTAAAACAGCAGTCGAGAATAATTATCTGCCTTTTGGAATGACTATCTGTGATGTACTCTTGAAGTTTAGTTGCCGCGAAAGCTTTTGCAAGAGAAAAATTTCCATTCTGATCACGCCCAGTTTCTCTTGTACTTAGAAAAAATCTAGCATTTTGAGCTTTAAGTCCATGCCCAGAAAAATATAAAAGCACCAAATCATCTCGCTGTCGATTAGCAAATAAATCCTCAATAGATACTCATCTATTTCTTTAGTATGTAACTAATATAGCGTTTCTGATTCACAAGAGGTACATTCCCGATCCTGAACAGCTTAATCAGCAAAGGTTTAAGTGTGCCACACAGATGCGAGAACCGCTATAATAAACAATTGAGATACAATCATAAAATTATGATTAATGAAAGAGAAAATCTAGTTTATCTTAGTTAAGGTAGTTTTTGGGAAATGACGATCAAATATAGTCTGGGAAAATTAACTTTTGATTCAGCTTTTCGAGAATTGATTGAGTCACAAATTCAGAGCAATGATTGGCAAATTTTGCCCCTTAATTTACTACATTTTGAACGAGTAGCGCAATTGCCTGTTCAGCATTGTAGTAGATATGTAGGGGGTAAGTTCGCTTATATTACCGGATCTTCTCGTTTCTGTAGCGCCGCTAGAACCACTGAGAACAGAGGACATCACTTTTCTGCAATTCCTGTAAACGGTTGAATAAAACCATCCACACCGACAAAGGAGGTGAGGGGCGACCAGTTTAAAATATCCTCTAAAATTGATTGATAGCCCTGGACATTGGGATGAAGTCCATCTTCCATTAATCTTTCTTGACACCACAGATCACCCCGGTCCATCCAGAGATCAAATAAATCGAGATAGGGAATATTTTGCTCTAGACAAGCTTGTTTAGTGGTTTCCTTAAAACTATACTGATCGCGATGGTTGAAGTAAAAACAATCTAAAAAGGGCATTTTCCGCTCATCCACGGGAATCATACCTATAAACAAAACCGGGCAAAGAGAACGGGCCCGGCCGAGTAAATGTTCGATTTGAGTTTGAAAAAGATCGTGATCGGTATAAGTACGACCATCGGGCCGGCCTAAACGGGCTGTATCATTAACACCGACGGAGAGAAGAATCAGGTCAGGAAGACGATTGCGAATTTCCCCCCTGAGACGAAATTCTTGTTCTAAACGTTCGGACACTTGTACTACTCGATCGCCGCGAATCCCCAAATTATACAGGGCATGACCGGCACTTTCCATCCACAAACGACGTAGGCGCTCGGCCCAACCGCCACCCACGGGGTCGCCATAGCCGTAAACAAGGCTATCTCCTAAAGCGACGATTTTGAGGGGATGGGTCATGATTGCGTCTTTGTCTTTAGTAGGAGGAGGAAGAGTTTGCATGATCGCTCGATCGAATCGGTTATCCTTTACACTTGTAAACGAATTTGGTTAAACTGTCCGTGTATTATACTACATTAGAAATTTTTTCCTGCCAGTTAACTTATCTGATATCAGCCAGGTGCTGGCACTGACCAGTATAAAGCAGCCCGATGATCATTCCTTGCCTCCGAGTCATTTCCGGGCTAAATCTACTATAGAATTTATGGTTAAAACCTAGATAACTCGATGACTACTCGTTTACAACGCGCGGTTCAAGACCGAGAATTTTTGATTACAGCCGAGATTACTCCCCCGAAAGGTGGTAATGCCAGTCATATGCTAGAAATGGCCCTCTGGCTAAAAAATCGTGTTCATGCGGCTAATATCACCGATGGCAGTCGCGCCGTAGTGCGAATGTCCTCTCTGGCTGCCTCCGCTATTCTCTATCAACACGACATCGAACCCATCTGTCAAATGGCCTGTCGCGATCGCAATGTGATCGGATTACAAGCAGATCTCATGGGCGCTCATGCTTTGGGATTGAGAAATATACTAGCTTTAACTGGAGATCCCGTCAAAGCAGGAGATCATCCCCAAGCTAGGGCAGTTTTTGACCTAGAATCGGTACGTTTGTTAAAATTAATCGATAAATTAAATAAAGGTTTTGACTTTAACGATAAATCTTTACCGGATGGACCCCTAGAACTTTTTGCTGGGGCTGCCGTCGATGTGCAGTCAAAAAGTAGGTCCGGTCTTCAAAGCCGTTTTGAGCGTAAAATCGAAGCGGGAGCGCAGTTTTTTCAAAGTCAATTGGTTACTGATTTCGAGTGCCTTGATAAGTTTATGCAAGAGGTGGCCTCGCTGGCCGATAAACCGATTCTAGCTGGAATTTTTCTGTTAAAATCAGCTAAAAATGCCGTGTTTTTAAATAAAAATGTGCCAGGGGTACAAATTCCCGACCAGATCATTCAAAGACTCGCCGACGCACCCCATCCCCTCGAAGAAGGCATCAAAATCGCCGCCGAACAAATAAAATTAGCCCAGCAGTTATGTCAAGGTGTCCACATCATGGCGATTAAACGAGAGGATTTAGTCCCGAAAATTCTCGATATGGCTGGCATCCCGCCAATACATAACTAAGATGAAAAGTCAATAGTTTTTATAAAAAATTAACTTTCATTTTGACTAGCGGTCTTTTGACAACAATTCTACCCCTAACCTAGGATGGGAAGGCTCAAAGCATCTTCGGGATTAAAAGCATGGATTCCAATCTAGGTCAAGAAAAAGAGAATAGTTGTGGTAATTCCGGGCGAAAATGGTTGTCGATCGGTATTGCTCCCACTGGTATAATTTCTATTGGCATTGTTCCCATGGGCGTTATTTCCATCGGTATTGTTCCTATGGGAATAGTTTCCATTGGAACCGTGGCCATGGGGACAATTGCGGCCGGTTTTGTGTCCATGGGACTTTTCAGTATTGGTAGCGTTGGGATGGGATTAAATAACGGCCATTTTTCCAATCTTAATTCTCCCCCGGCTGAATCTCCCCATAAACATCATCAGCATTAAAATCAAGATTTGACTAGCAATCATGAATTATTCCATCCGTGCTGCCGTTGCTACCGATGTCAAGGCTATTTTTGACCTAATTGCTGCCTTAGCAGCCTATGAAAAACTTAGCCATTTAGTAACGGGAAATAGCCAAGCTTTAGGGGAGCATTTATTCGGAGAAAAACCCTACATCGAAGCATTGGTGGCGGAAGTAGGGGGTAGAATAGTCGGTTTTGCTCTATTTTTTGCTAACTATTCCACCTTTCTCACTAAACCGGGGATTTATCTGGAAGATATCTTCGTTTTACCCGATTATCGCAGTCAAGGTATCGGAAAAGCTTTACTAATGGCTGTGGCTAAAATTGCCGTCGCTAGGGATGCAGGACGTTTAGAATGGAGTGTCTTAGATTGGAATCAACCGGCGATCGATTTTTATGAAAAAATGGGAGCTAGGGTCTTAAACGAGTGGCAAATTTGTCGCCTCACCGGGACCGCTTTAACCCAATTGGGTAATATCGATCAATAATTCAGCCTCTTTCTCGATCCTAGAACTTTGTGATCGATCGAGACTCCTTGCTATACTATACCTCTGACACTGGCTTTCCTCATTGGTGCAGAATGCAACCCACAGACTCGAATAAATTTACCGAACAAGCTTGGGATTCGATTGTTAAATCGCAAGAAATTGCGCGACGCTTTAAAAATCAGACCTTAGAGGTGGAACACGTTATTATTGCCCTCCTAGAGCAGAATAACGGTCTAGCCACCCGGATTTTACAAAAAGCTAATATAGAAATTCCCCGACTGCAACAACAGCTAGAAGTCTTCACCAACCGACAGCCGAAAGTGGCCATCGTCGATCAATTATACTTAGGTCGTGGTCTTGATCTGCTGCTCGATCGAGCGGAAGCATCCCGGGAAAGTTGGCAAGATAAATTTATCTCCGTTGAACATCTTCTCGTCGGTTTTGCCGAAGATGAAAGGGTTGGCCGGAAATGTTTACGCACTTTCAATCTTGACCCCCAAGATTTAGAATTAGCCATCAAAGCGATTCGCGGTACTCAAAAGGTTACTGAACCCAATCAAGAGGAAAAATACGAAGCTTTAGATAAATATGGCCGGGATTTAACAGCAGCGGCCAAAGAAGGTAAATTAGACCCGGTTATCGGTCGTGATGAAGAAATTCGACGGGTGGTACAAGTCCTCTCGCGACGGTCAAAAAATAACCCGGTTTTAATCGGTGAACCGGGGGTAGGAAAAACCGCTATTGCGGAAGGATTGGCCCAAAGGATTGTTAACGGAGATGTTCCCGAATCTTTGAAAAATCGTCAGTTAATTTCCCTCGATATGGGAAGTTTAATCGCCGGGGCAAAATATCGAGGCGAATTTGAGGAAAGATTGCGGTCAGTCATGAAAGAAGTTACCCAATCAGAAGGGCGAATTATTCTCTTTATCGATGAACTACATACCGTTGTCGGTGCGGGTTCTAGGGAAGGGGGCTCGATGGATGCGGGCAACCTATTAAAACCTATGTTAGCTCGGGGAGAATTGCGCTGTATTGGGGCGACAACTTTAGATGAATATCGCAATCATATTGAAAAAGACCCCGCTTTAGAAAGACGTTTTCAACAGGTTTATATTAAGGAACCTTCCGTGGAGGATACTATCTCGATTCTCCGGGGTTTAAAAGAACGTTATGAGGTGCATCATGGGGTGACAATTACTGATTCGGCCCTAGTGGCAGCAGCTACCTTATCCCATCGTTATATTAGCGATCGCTTTTTACCGGATAAAGCGATCGATTTAGTCGATGAAGCGGCGGCAAAATTAGAGGTAGAAAGTACCACTAAACCCGCCGATTTGGAAATGATAGATCGTCGCTTAATGCAGTTACAGATGGAAAAATTCTCCTTAGAAAAAGAGGAGAAAAAAGATCGAGCTTTTCAAGATCGTTTAGAAAAAATTGTCGAAGAAATTGAGGAATTAGAAAGTAAACAAAAGCCCCTCGCTGACCAATGGCAAACGGAAAAACATATCGCCGAGGAAATTAAATTATTGCGAGAGGAAGAAGAACAATTGCGCCTACAGGTGGAACAGGCGGAACGGGCTTATGATCTCAATAAAGCGGCCCAATTAAAGTATGGCAAACTAGAAATTTTACAAGGGGAATTAGAAGTAAAAGAAAAAGAACTAGAAACTATTCAAGCGGCAGGTTCTACCCTGTTAAGACAACAGGTAACTGATGCCGATATCGCCGAAATAGTCGCCCGTTGGACGGGAATTCCCGTCAATCGTTTAATGGAATCGGAACGACAAAAATTATTAGAATTAGAGTCTCATTTACAGAAAAAAGTTGTCGGACAAAATGAAGCGGTCACGGCAGTAGCAGCGGCGATTCGACGCGCACGCGCAGGAATGAAAGATCCCTCCCGTCCGATTGGTTCATTTCTATTTATGGGACCCACAGGAGTGGGTAAAACCGAGTTAGCGCGGGCCTTGGCGGGGTTACTGTTCGACTCCGAGGAAGCCATGGTTCGCATCGATATGTCGGAATACATGGAAAAACACGCGGTTTCGCGGTTAATCGGCGCTCCTCCGGGTTATGTGGGTTACGAGGAAGGGGGACAACTATCGGAAGCGGTGCGTCGTCGTCCCTATTCTGTGGTTTTATTGGATGAAGTGGAAAAGGCCCATCGGGATGTTTTTAACATTTTATTACAAGTGCTTGACGATGGGCGCATTACCGACTCTCAGGGGCGGGTGGTGGATTTTCGGAATACGATTATCGTCATGACCAGTAATATTGGCAGTGACCATATTTTAAATGTTTCCGAAGATGCCGATTATGAGGAGATGCGGAAACGGGTTTTAACAGCTTTGCGGAGTCATTTTCGTCCCGAATTTTTGAATCGTATCGACGATTTAATTATTTTCCATACCCTGAAAAAAGAAGAATTGCGTTATATTGTTCGTCTGCAATTACAGCGTCTGGAAAGATTATTAGCAGAACAAAAAATCAATCTAGAATTAACTGCGGCAGCAGAAGACCATATCGTTACTGTTGGTTACGATCCCACCTACGGGGCGCGACCTTTAAAACGCGCTATCCAACGGGAGTTAGAGAATCCTTTAGCCACAAAAATTCTCGAACAAGCTTTTATGGAAGGGGATACGGTGGTAATTGATTGTCTGGATGAGGTGTTGAGTTTTAGCAAAAAGGAGCTAGAAAAGGAAGGGCAAACATTAGAATTAGCTGTGGTTAACCTCAGTTCGGATTAAAACCAGACAGGGGATATATTCCCCCTCTGAGTTTACTGTAAAAGCCAAAAATGTCCGAAAAGAATTCCTATTTTTCCCTTGAGCGGTTAGTCTGGTAACATCCAGCCAGAAGAAAAATTTCCTCAAGTTTTTTTATTCCTGAACTTATCACATACATACATATCTGCTGCAATAGCTAAAAACCCTTATCCGTCAATGTATAGACCCATTAACTTCTCTTAATGTACTCATGTTTATTGTAATATTTCTCAATAGAAAGGGATGAAGCCTATTTGCTAAAATGGTAGTCATACTAAATCCGTTGAGTAACGCACAGAAAACGGGTTTCTTGGAGAAACCCGTTTTCTACTCATGCACTCATGCAAAAAGGGGAATAAATAATCAGTATTTAATAACCAGATTTAGTATCATGTATATAGAAAAAGTTTTTAACCGTAATTCCCCCCACCGTTCTTTTCCCAGAATTCTACCGATAAGGAGATTAGGTGGCACTCGCGGCGGCTGGATTTCCCGAAGCTTATGGCACACTTGTCACAGAAAGTCGAGAAGAGCCAAAATTTTCTCGTTGGTTCAATAAGAAAAAACACACCGCTAACACTTCGAGACGGGAAAACTTGCTTGAGAAAGACTTTTTCTTAATCGAAAAATTAGCGGTACTTTGTTTTCATTTACAGAAGTTAATCGCGATTATTGATAAATCTCCATATCACGATAATGTCAAGAAAATTCATCAATGAAAATCAGGGAATCGTTAGGATATACCCTCGTTTGCTGAGACATCGAAGACCGATGACGGAAAGATGTTTCCATTCAGCTAATTTCTAAGCACGATTAGAGAGTTTTTTCATCCTAGAGGCTAACCCCAATCCTCCTAATCCTAACAAGGCAACAGCGGAACCCGGTTCAGGAATATTAGTGGGGGGAGTAGGAGGAGTGTTTTCTGTCCCGTTAACACTGAATTGAAAAGGCCCAGTAGGATTTATCCAAGAAGAATTCCAACTAGTCCCTTGATTGGCACTAAACATAGACGTATCGCCAATTGACCAACCAGCCGCCCCTGTTTCTGCAGGAGAGTTAGTATTACCCCAAAGATATGTGTCAGTAGTAACGCTTGATCGAGCAACTAACCAGTAATTAGTATTAGAGGCTAATTGTTGCGAATTAGTAAGCGTAAAAGTGTACTGAGCAGAAGAACCTGGATTAATAGTAGGAACATTAAAACTGACACCAGATATCTCAGTGCCTGGTTGTCCACTTGCGTTGTCATAAAGTTTAAGCGACAACAAACCGGGATCAACCGAAGTACCTGGCTCTAGTGCGAACCAAAGAGTGACCGAGTTAAGAGTATAACCATAACTGCCATTGCCAGTTTTAAAACTAGAACCAAGCCAGTTATCATTTTTTACGCGGTATCCGCTATTTGTTGTAGTTGTGTTAGGTAGGTTGCTAACGAGGGTGGTGGCAGAAGCTTGTTGTCCTAAGCCCAAGGAAAGAAGGATAGCAAGGCTACCCCCGCCCATTTTCGCCAAAATTTGCTGGTTTTTGGTCATTTTTCAAACTCTAAGGTTAAAAAGGATAAAGTTGACTCGATTGATGGCCTATCTTTTGAGGGCTGCCTCAGAAGATAATCCTCGCAATAACTTAGCACAGATTTCTAGCTTCCGGGAAGGTAAATCGGCAAAATTTATACGCACTGATACAAAATCAGTACCTAAGCAAAATTAATTACACATCTAAGCAGTCAGCCGTCAGCTGTTTGATGTGAGCAAACAGAGAACTAAAAACTCAAATCCGATCCCTGATAGCTGTCTCGGAGTCTCGGAGTCTCGGAGTCTCGACTAGGAAATTAATTTTGCACGACTACTTAAGGCTTTTATCATATAACCCACTTTCCGCACTTCTTAACATTCACTTGATAATTTTTAGTAATATATTGCTGACAACCCTTTACCAGTAAGGATTATAGCTACAATGATGGATTTTTATCAAGGTGAAGAATTGTAAAATTTTTTCTCAGAAAAAATCAATTATAGCGGTTTTCAGTCTAATAAGGTGTAGTAAATACCTTGATAGATGGCAGGGTAAGCGCATCTTAACAATCCTTGACAAAATGAACTTTATGTGAGTTGCTTACCCACGATTCAAGAATATTTGAGTGGAATTTGCCATCTCAATTGTTAAGCAAAAATCGACTAAATGTTAAGATTTCACAACTATTCTGATTGACTGGTATCACCTGAAATGCCCATGCGGATCACACAATTGGCCAATTGTCAATAGCGTTTGAGATGCTCTCACCCTGTGATAGATCTCACCGTTCGCTCATTTCTCGAACTGAAAATTTGATAAATTGTCTCAAATGCAGTCTAGCAAACGCATTGAGCGTTCTACTCGAATACTTATTAGTACAAAAAGACCATTTGGAAGTTAACGAATTGATCAGGGTTTGAGCGAGTCAATTGGCGATCGCATTCTCGGCACTTTTCTGCTTACCTTATTCGCTAAAAAGCATACAGGATAAAGGGTGAGGGAACAATGAGATAGATAGGCGTTTCAGCGTTTCAATCGGGACTAACTTCTGTGAAAACCGCTATATTGAAAATGTTCTCAATAGTAGTTTCTACAATGAAGGTTTTTCGTCAAAACATCTTGGGGAATGTAAAAATTTATAAAAGTATATGAAGATGTGCGGAATGTCGGATATAAGCACCCAGACTTTTATAATAATCGGTTTTAAGCCGATTCGATGTTCTGCAAATAATCAGAACTATACCTGATAATTAGGAAATTTATCTCTTAATTATTAGGCTTTTACTGGTAAATTCTGCTTAATTTTTTTAATTCAATTAGTTATTATTTTTATGTTTTACCCAGGGTTCTTGACAAGAATATCTGAACTTTTTTAAGTAATCCCATCCCCTTTGATTCCAAACTTTTTCTCGTCCAGTTTCCTTTTCTATCCATCTAGCCACTTTAGGACCAGTCCATATCCCACCATCGGCAGGAAGTTTTTTCAGTTCTTCTTTTAATTTTTGCCATTGTTCTTCCTTCAATAGCGGTTCTTTTCCTCTCCGATGTTCGTGACTCTTTTTCTTGAGATTTTTAACTCCTTCTTCTCCTAACTCATTATATCTTTTGAGAATTTTAAAACTATATTGATAATCTAATCCGACGGCTACTGCCGCATTTTTTATTGTCCATCCTAAAGATATTTTCCACAACAAGTGCCATCTTCTTGTTTCCACCGAATCTTGACTTGCTCTGTATCTATCTTTCAGTTCCTCTGAACTTAGATGTTTAGCTAAGTACGCTTTTTTGGGCATTTTATTTCCTCGTCTTTACTCACCCTATTATAACGGGATTTACTATAACTCTTAATGAAAATCTGTCGGTTTTAATCATAACAAAAACTTCATCTATTAACCTTCTGTAGTCGCTCTTGTCCTTTGGGTTAAAGATTCATCTGAACTACACAGCAATTTTATCGAGTCAAATAAACCCATATTTTCGTTAAAAAAGGAAAATATAAGTATAGTCAAACAACAAAAAAGCACCCCCTCGCGGGAGTGCCTTTTCGTTCAGACTAGGAATTAACCATTGATAGCAGGAGCGGTCAGAGCTACAGGAGCCTGTTCACCACTAGCTAAGTCTAAGGGGAAGTTGTGAGCGTTGCGCTCGTGCATTACTTCCATACCGATACCAGCGCGGTTTAACACATCGGCCCAAGTACCGATTACACGACCTTGAGAATCGAGAATCGACTGGTTGAAGTTGAAACCGTTGAGGTTAAACGCCATGGTGCTAACACCCATTGCCGTAAACCAGATACCGATTACCGGCCAAGCACCTAAGAAGAAGTGCAGAGAGCGGCTATTGTTGAAAGAAGCGTATTGGAAGATTAAACGTCCGAAGTAACCGTGAGCGGCAACGATATTGTAGGTTTCTTCCTCTTGACCGAATTTGTAACCGTAGTTCTGAGATTCGATTTCAGTGGTTTCACGCACTAAGGAAGAAGTTACTAGAGAACCGTGCATCGCGGAGAACAAGGAACCGCCGAACACACCGGCAACACCTAACATATGGAAGGGGTGCATCAGGATGTTATGTTCTGCTTGGAACACGAACATAAAGTTGAAGGTTCCAGAGATTCCTAAAGGCATACCATCAGAGAAAGAACCTTGTCCGATGGGATAGATTAAGAATACAGCAGTAGCGGCGGATACAGGTGCCGAGTAAGCCACACAGATCCAAGGACGCATTCCTAAACGGAAAGACAGTTCCCACTGACGACCGAGGTAGCAGAAGACACCTAGTAAGAAGTGGAAAATGACTAACTGGTAGGGACCACCGTTGTATAACCACTCATCTAAGGAAGCTGCTTCCCAGATGGGGTAAAAGTGGAGTCCAATCGCGTTGGAAGAAGGAACAACTGCACCGGAGATGATGTTGTTTCCGTAGAGTAGAGAACCAGCTACAGGCTCGCGGATACCGTCGATATCTACAGGAGGAGCGGCGATAAAGGCGATGATGAAGCAGGTGGTGGCGGTGAGCAGGGTGGGGATCATGATCACACCGAACCAGCCGACATAAAGACGGTTGTTGGTGCTGGTGATCCACTGGCAGAACTGCTCCCACAGGGAAGCGCTTTCGCGCTGTTGTAGAGTGGTGGTCATTGGTTTATGATTCCTATTAAGTTATCGAGGTACGATTGATTGATGATGTCTCTATCTTAGAGAGTTTGTATCGGTTTGTAAAGGGGTTTGACAAAAGTATTTCTTGTTGAAAATATAAGTTCAGCTTATGCTAAGTTTATAGGGTTTCCTGACCAAGTTTTCCTTTTTGGGAGTCCGTCAACAGAAGCCGATGCCAAATCAGGTCATACTTCATGTTTATGAAAAAACCTAGATCTCGAACTCAGGTTAGACTAAAAAGAGAAATTTAATCATAATGGCGGTTGTCATGACTATGGTAGAAAAAGTTCGTAAAACCGAGGCGGAATGGCGGGCCCAGCTAACTCCCGAACAGTTCCAAGTTACCCGCAAAAAGGGAACAGAGCGGGCTTTTACGGGTAAATATCACGATAATAAAGAAAAAGGTATTTACAAATGTGTCTGCTGTGGTACGGAGTTATTTACTTCTGACAGCAAGTATGATTCGGGTACTGGTTGGCCGAGTTTCTGGACTGCTGCTAACGAGACTAATATTAAGTACGAACGAGATGTTAGTTTTTTCATGGTGCGGACAGAGATTCTTTGTGCCACCTGTGATGCTCATCTCGGTCACGTTTTTAATGATGGTCCACCCCCGACGGGAAAACGCTATTGTCTCAACTCTGCCGCTTTGCAGTTTGAAAAAAATCCCTAAAGCAAAAAGAGGTCTGGAAAGACCTCTTTTCTTTAAGTTCTAGTGGCGACCAATTACAGTAAACCTGTATTAGTTCCTGGTTTGCCAGTAGCTAACTGCACTTTGACAATTTTGCCGCCCATTTTCATGATGCGTTGTTGCTCACGAAACCAATTATCGTAGGGAACGAGTTTGGTAAAATAGGTATTTTGTAATTCCCGTTGTGTCCGAATGCGGCTTTGGCTAGGAACACAAGCGGTGATTTTGAACATCCGCATGGATTGACTTCTCCTAATCGCTGAAAAACTTGTCGCTCAAACTAACGAAGGCTTTTTCCTAAATTGACATCCTCACCGCACCGCCGTAAACGGACGGTGATTCCTCACCACGCCACCTTTTTAGGGTGGTCGCTGAATGGGGTTGACGCTTCACCGAAAAACGCTTAATTGCTTAAGTCTGACACTTTCTCCACGTCCATTTAAAGTCTCCGAATGCCCTTCGGCGACTGATTTAATTTTGGTTTATACATACCGACACAGGGTATGTTTTGCCTCTAGCATGGAGTTCCCAGCGGCCGTCAGCTTCCCCTTACTCATCGTTGACCCTGAGCGAAGCCTAAGGGTTGACCCGTTGCAGGAATTTCAACCTAGTATATTTATTCGGTCGTATCTATGATAGGGCGGGTTTTTTAGACCAGTAAGATTTTAACACAAAGGCGCCCTAAAAGGGGCGGGGTTTTCAACCCAAATTTTCGATAACAAAGGTCGGGAGTCAAGGATCAATACTAGCTCGTCAAAACCTATCTTGGACAGATTCAGCCTTTAAAGACCTAGCACTCATCCTCGGCTTCCCGAACCCTATTTTGTCCGAGTTCGTTACTTCTAGCTTAAGCCAGAGCTAATGTAGTCGAAGTAAATCCCCATTTCTTTACCCGCATCAGCACCAACTAAACTAGCGGTGACTTCTTTCATCGCTTGGATAGCTTGAACGGTGGAGGAGATGGGTACACCTAAAGAGTTGTAGGTTTCTTTCAGGCCGTTGAGAACGCGCTCGTCGAGAATAGAAGGATCTCCAGCTAACATGGCGTAGGTAGCATAACGGAGATAGTAGTCGAGGTCACGGATACAAGCGGCGTAACGACGGGTGGTGTACATATTACCACCGGGACGGGTTACGTCAGAGTATAACAGGGACTTAGCTACAGCCTCTTTAACGATACCGGCAGCGTTGGCGCTAATGACACTAGCGGCGCGCACGCGCAGTTCACCGGTGGCGAAGTAGCCTTTCAGTTTGCCGAGAGCAGAAGCGTCAAGGTATTTGCCTTGAACGTCAGCAGAGTTGATAACAGAAGTAATTGCGTCTTGCATGGTGGTTCTTCCTTGGGTTTTGCTTAATCTTAAGAGGTTTACGGGGGGTGTGTCTAGAACAATTCACAAAGGAATTATTCTACGACATAGAGCCGATCACGTAATCGAAGTAGGAAGAAGCTTCAGAAGCATCGTCAGAAGACATAAGACCAGTAGCAACTTCTTTCATTTCGCGAACGCTTTGAGCTACGGCACCGATGTCGGTTCCTAAAGATTTGTACATTTCACGCACACCGACTAAACCGATTTCTTCAATCGGGGTGACATCACCAGCAACTACTCCGTAGGTGATTAAACGTAGGTAGTAGTCCATGTCACGCAGACAGGTAGCGGTCATTTCTTCGCCGTAAGCGTTGCCACCGGGGGAAACGATGTCAGGACGTTTTTGGAATAAGCGATCGCCAGCTTGTTTGACGATGGTTTCGCGAGCGCCGGTCAGGGTTTCAGCGATGCGTAAACGAGCGGCACCACTGCCAACGAAGGCTTTAATTCTGTCTAGTTCGCCGGGGCTGAGGTAACGAGCTTCAGCATCAGCATTCACGATCGATTTCGTGACGATACTCATTGATGGATTCCTCCCAACTAAGTGAGATTAATAAACTTAATCTGACATTTTATAGCAGTTGTGGTCACTACGCTCAAGTTATCTCGTTTCCGCCTCAGCGTCTCAAGACTCCCCTAGCCTAGCGACCTAACGCAATTATTTTGCGGCATCTGGTTCACCTTCTCACTATTTTCTTAATACTTTTTAACATTTGCCCTAAGAAAGGAGCACCAGAGTGGGGAAGTGGGGAGACCACTTCGTGCGCGTTGCGGGGGGGGGTGGGAATTATGAATTATGAATTATGAATTATGAATTATGAATTGGGGAGAAGGGATCGGGGAGCAGGGAGAATAAATAAAACAGTCTCCTGTCTCCTCTCTCCTAAGTACCTAAGCAAAATTAATTACACATATCTACCCCCCCCTTGCCTCTTGCCTCCTGCCTTTTGCCTTTCTTCACTAGGAAATTTATTTTGCACGACTACTTATCTCCTGACTCCTCTCTCCTGATTTACCCTAGCCAATTAATTGCCCCTTTAATCCAGTCTTCTGGCTGAGTATTTTTACTAAATAAAGTATCTTGACTAAGGACTGCTATGGCTCGATCGATCTCCTCTTGGCTGTATCCTAAAGCTAAAAGGGTCATCTGCACATCTTCGAGGATTTCCGCTGCCGGTAGTATTGTCGTGGTTGTCGTCGTCGCTTCTTTTAGCTGTCGCCATGCTGCCAATTTAGTTTTTAACTCTAAAGCGATTCTTTCTGCTGTTTTTAAGCCTACTCCGGGGGTTTTGCTCAAAATTTTGGTGTTTCCTGTCACTATCGCCACCATGAGTTCCTCAATCCCCAGGGTATCGATTAAAGCTAGGGCTAATTGCGCCCCAACTCCATTGACGGAAAGCAGTTGACGAAACAGATCTCGCTCTGGGGCGGCGCCGAAACCGTACAATAAAGGCTGCTCCTCGCGAAGGAGTAGGTGAGTAAAAATCTGACAACTATCATTGTTATCGTTGCCGATGTCTAGGGCTAATCGCGAGGGAATTTGGATTTCGTAACCGATCTGGTTTACGTCTAAAATCAAGATCAGTCGGTTATTAGGGGTTTTGAGCACCTCGATCGCTTGTCCCCGTAAATAATTAATCATTGATTTAATTCTCCTACGAAAATAACCGAACCACAGGGATGACGGTTTTTACTCCCTGAAGGAATGCCGGGGAGATTTTCATTTTTGTTACAATTGTTAACAGAAGTGAATGGCGTAATTGATAACCTAATCTTCTTGGCGTTAGTCCCCAATAATTGGAGAAGATACAAAATGAATGGCAACATTAGAGTCGGGAATCTCTTGGGAATTCCCTTTTATATTAATCCTTCTTGGTTCTTTGTTCTGGGGTTAATTACCTTAACCTATGGGGGAGAATTAAGTCAGTTTCCCCAGTTAACGGGAATCATGCCCTGGCTCTTAGGATTTTTTGCCGCTATTCTCCTATTTGCCTCCGTGGTTGCCCACGAATTAGGTCATAGTTTTGTTGCCATCGCCCAAGGTATTGAAGTCAAATCAATTACCCTCTTTTTATTCGGTGGTTTGGCAACTCTCGGCAGAGAATCGAAGACTCCTCTAGAAGCTTTTCTAGTAGCAATTGCCGGCCCTTTAGTTAGTTTACTGCTCTTCGGTATCTTCCTAATTATTGGTCTTAATATTAGTTTAAGCGCGCCCCTGGCGGCGATTCTTTCTCTCCTGGCCTATATCAACCTCGCCCTAGGGTTATTTAACCTGATCCCCGGTTTGCCTCTAGATGGTGGTAATATCCTTAAAGCCGTCGTTTGGCAAGTAACGGGCAATCCCAATAAAGGGGTTTTATTCGCTAGTCGTTTCGGTCAATTTTTTGGTTGGTTAGCGATTGTCATCGGTGCGCTATCAATTCTCGGAATCACTCAATTTGGCAGTTTTTGGACGCTATTAATTGGCATTTTCCTCCTACAAAATGCCGGCTTTTCCGCTCAATCAGCTAAGGTTCAAGATTTCCTAAGTCGCTACAGTGCTAAAGATGTTATTTCTCCTAATAGTCCCGTAGTGCCGATTAATTTAACCCTGCGCGAGTTTGCTAATAATTATGTTATCGGTAAACAACAATGGTCTAAATTCCTAGTTACCGATAGCGAAGGTAAACTATTAGGAGTGATTAATGTAGAGGATCTGAAAACGATTCCCACTTCCCAATGGACCGAGGTAAATATCGGCCGGTTATTACAAACTAGCGAAAGTCTCAAACTGGTTTTGTCTAATACTTCCCTCCTAGATGTGGTGAAAATTTTGGAAGGAGAAAATTTATCTCAAGTGACAGTGGTAGAAGAAAACGGCACGGTTTTGGGATTAATTGAGAAAGCTTCTATCCTTACTTTTCTCGCCCAAGAAACCCAAAGTCAAGCCGCTTAATCAGTTATCAGTTATCAGTTATCAGTGAGCAGTTATCAGTTAGGTAAATGTAATTTTCACCTCAATATTCTCGCAGAATTTTGTCTAGTATCTCCTGACTATACTAACTGTCGCATTGCTTGCCACAATCGTTCGTATTCTTGCTCGGTTGCTGACGATAAAGGGTTTAGAAAATCGCTTTTTTTGATCGCTTCTGGATTAAAAAGTAAAGGATTATTTCTAATATCTGGGGTAATTTGGTCGGGATTTTCAGTGAGAATTAGGGGTGATAATCCGGAGGTAAATAAAGAAATTTTAGTGGCGGATTCTGGTTGCCAACAAAAATCAATCCATTGCTGCACAAGAGAATTAGGAGTAGTTAAAAATGGTTTTACCCAGACATCTGACCAGAGAGAAGTACCAGATTTGGGGACAACAACTTTAATTTTCTTGTAGCGATCGCTCACTGGTAAAATATCATTAGACCAACCCACAGACAGCCAGACATCACCGAGTATTAGGGGTTGTAAATAATATTGAGAACTATAAAATCTTACCTGTTTTTGTAAAGCGAATAGCTGGTCTTTTAGTCCCATTACTTGTTTTAAATCACTAGTATTATAAGAATAACCCAATTTTTTTAGGGTTAAACCGATGACTTCGCGACGATTATCAATTAGGGCAATTTTACCGGTTAATTCCGGTCGCCATAGATCAGACCAATCCTGTGGTCGCCAGTCAAATTGAGCGAATTTTTCCTCATTATAGGCAATTACTGTCATTCCCCAACGGTAGGGCGCACCCCAGACTTTTCCCTCTGTTTGCAGTTGTCCTTGGCCATTGCGAGTCATGTTTTCTTGCCAACGGGGGGGCAGTTTTGACCAATTAGAGAGTTGAGAAGTATCTAGAGGTTGAATTAAACCGTTAGTAATCGCTTTTCCTAGCCAAGCATCCCCTAGGGTGACTAAATTACCGATAGCTGGGTTCTGTTCCCTAAAAGGGATAGGAATCGGAAATTGTGAGGCCGGTTGCCCCTGATTTTTTAACCATTTTTCCAACAATTTTAATAGCTCTTTCAGCTGCCTTTCCGACTGAAAATTGACTTTTTTTTCGGCAATAGTTTTCCGAAAATCTGTTAGTAATCGCGGCGGAATCGAACCGGACAGGAGAACAATGCTCGGCTCGCCGCTTCCGGAAGCGCAGCCATTTAAACCCCCCGCTAAGGCGATTGTACCTAATCCTTGCAAAAAAGAACGTCTGTTTAACATATCGCCCGCCGATTCTCAACTTCAACATTAATAATTGTCAGTTTCTAGCCTTGAATTATTATAGGACGATACCCCAAACTAATTAAAAATCTTTTCGAGCGCGTTTTTTGTGCGATCGGGATCTAACTCGATATAGCGCTGCAAGTTCGCGATCGAAGCGTGTCCACTGACTGCCTGAATTGTTCTAAGGTCGGTTCCCCGACGGGACAATTCAGTAATACAAGAGCGGCGGCCGCAGTGAGTGACAATTTTTTTGTCATCTAGTCCGACTTTGCGCGCGGATTTTTTTAGGTAAACGAGAGCGCCTTCATAACTTAACCGCCCATCGATGCCAGGAAAAAGGTAATCTTCTGGGTTAGTGGATGGGGTGTAATCTTTAAGCCTTACTCGTAACTCTGAGCAAATGGGAACAGTGTGATGTTTATCCTTGCCTTTTCTGTTCTCTTGTCTAAAAACTACCTCATCTAAAGGTATTTTTCTGACTGCATCCTTATAAACATCCTTAATCCTCAGTTCTAACGCTTCATTAATTCGCGCTGCGGTGAATCTGAGTATCGCCCACAGCATCCGGTGTTTTTGGTTAGCGACGGACTCTAATTTTTTCCAGTCAGCTTCTGACAATATCGAGGCCTGTCCGATCGTTCGCATGATACACCTCCTAATTAATAGATACAGAATTTAATTAAAAGCAAGTGTTATTCTGTATGTTAATTTTTAACACTTAATCCCTACTGCCTAGAATAGAGTCTAGGCTTGAGTTTTGGACATATCAAAAGATAAAGAAAATATTCATTTTATGGACTTGTTTGAGTTTTTTTCTTGTATTACTTTAGAGAAAAGAAGCTAGAAATCAAAATGACTACAATAGTTCGCAACGACGATATCCCACAAAATATTAATACACTTGAACGCTTAATCGTTCACACTCTCAGCGCACTAAAAGCCACAATCGGCAGTACCACTTTTAACCTTGATGGAACCAACGAAGGGGGACGCACTCCCTATATCACGATCAACAAAGGGACTGCAACCGGAGATGGAGTAATGTATTTTCAGGCTTTTGTTTACATTCCCTTAAACCCTCAGATCGAGAACGACGGCTTAAACCAGAGGCCCTGGATGTACGCCAACGAAATAAGTAACAATGCTTACCCGGCGGGCTATCGACTAACTTAATGAGTAATCGACTTCCCCCAAGAGGCAATAGGGCGCCGGCGAAGAATATTTCTACGCCTAATTCTACTTTTTTTGGTAGCAAGCCTCCGATAGATATGAGTCTAAATGCTCATAGCGGGTACACCTGGGTTAATCCTAAGCAAAATCCTCTTAGTCCTCAATTTGTTCCTCCTAAAAGCAGTCCGGTCTCTAGAATGCCTCCTAAGCTTCCCCCGGTTCCTAAAGGCGGCCTGGGACTGGGAAAATTGGCCGGCGGGCTTCGCGGGGGACTGATCGGGATAGCTTTAGTGGCTGGTTTAGCGCTCCTGGAATGGTGGCTTGATCAGACAGCCCCACCATCGCCTAACTTACAACCGCTTCCGCCGGGGACAACTCCTGGCGATTATGCCCTTGACCCTTCAAAAACTTATTCAGTCAACACAACTGGAGATATTCGCGAGGTACAAATCAGCTGGGGAAAGAGAACGACCGACTTTATTGCAGGGGCTACATATTTCAAGGGAGAAGGCTATGGCGGGGTATATGAGGTTATACCAGCTGTTACGGGAGAGTACACAATGTCTGGCGTTGTTTCAATTTCTTTTCCTACTTTTGAAAAAGCGGCTAGCCCCTATGGCGATTTTTGGTGGGGACACGTTTTTTATGTCACTTACGTTGGTGGCCAAAAAGTAAGGTTTAACGCGGGACAAAACTTAGGCGATCGATCATCATTCGGAGACACATATTACCCGCTAGGCACTTCAATGGTGATTAAAGAATCGGGAAGTAATCAGCCGGTCGATCCAATTCCCGCCCCGACTCCATACCCGACCCCTCCTTATTCTCGTGGACCTTCTAGTGACAGTGTCGCACCCGTTGCTCCTCCTCCTCCTAGACCCGCAACTCCTGGCAATCCTGCGCCGTTAGGAAATCCGGGGATAACACAGCCTGACTCTCCTCCGGGAACTTTGCCTCCTCCGGCCACTTCGCCTAATCTTCCAATCACAAATCCTGACGAAACAGACGACGATATACCGTTTTGGTTTGTCCCGAATCCTAACTATTCGCCGCCGGATTTTTCTGACTTGTTTAAGCCGATTGTCCGCCCATATGTAACCAGCGATCCGGTTCTTACTGCTCACCAAAGAGCAAGAGAACAAGCAGCTAATATGTCGTTAAGAAGTCCTTTTTCTTCTCCGTCTTATAGCACTACCCCCGTGATCAGTCCAGGGACAAATCCAGGGACTAATCCAGGGACTAATCCAGGGACTACCCCAGGGACTAATCCAGGGACTACCCCAGGGACTACCCCGGGGACTACCCCAGGGACTACCCCAGGGACTAATCCAGGGACTACCCCAGGGACTCCTTCTGACGACGATCCGAACCCGCTCCCTCTTTTCCCGCCGTTTCCAATTCTTAATCCTCAAAACCCACAGATACCACCATCTAATCAACCTCCGGCCCCGATTAACCAGACACCACCATCGAATAATTGTTGCGTTCCTACACCAATTGACAATAAATTAAACGACATAAACAGCAAACTTGACCTTATTACTCCAGGTTTACAACTTGTCGATTTATCCATACTGTATACAATTGACAACAAGCTCGGTCCTCAAGTTAATGGAGGCCTGGCAGGCTATCTTCAAGACAGATTTACTAAATTATGGAATTCTAGATTAATTGATCGCACCCTTAACTTGATGTCCGTGGGTGCTTCGCTTCATAATGCGCTGATGTTATCGAGAGACTTAGGCACGACTTTGATAGAAACCACAGGCAATGTTTTGGCTGCCGTTGGCATTAAAGATGCCGATGGACAGGCTTTTGATTTTAATACTATAATTGGGCAAACCGTGGAAAATTTTGTCAAGTCAGTAGTAGGAGCCGAAAACTATACAAACCTTAAGCAAACTTGGATAAAAGCCAATAGAATTCTAACCGCCGGAGCAAACTTGATCGACTCGGTTCGTTCCATGCAAAATACTATTATCGAAGCTCAAGAAATAGTCGGGGGATGGGTAGCCAAAATCGGTAACGGACTAAGCAGCGATGGGGTCGTCAGCGATAATATTATCGACTGGATGCCAGAACAACCAGACTTCAAAAATCCATTTTTTCGCGCTCAGCAAACGATAGAAAATCTAACCGAAGCAACCGAAAGCGTCAACCAGTTAGCTTCTGCCGTTATTGAAGCTCAGGAGTTAAGCACTCAAATAAATGCTAATTATGAGGCCTTTAAGAACGAAATAACCGTTAAAAGTGACGAGAAAAAAACGACAGAAAACGGGAAAACAGAAGAGTCACAATCAAGCGATATTGATAAATCAGATTTAAAAGAAGGAGCACCCGACGATGCCAGTTAGTGCCGAGTGGCAATTTTTAAAAAGTTTTCTAAGAAAAACTTACAATCGAGAGGTAAACGAGTATTTCCGCGATATTGATCCTGATCTCATACCGGAAAACGTTAATGGTCGGCAATCGGCTAAACGGTCTTGCTTAATTATGCCTGCTGACTCTCAAAATCTGTCACTAATGAAGCAAATAAACTTTTATTTTACTTTTCACAAAGCGCACTTAAAACCTGAAATATACGGAAATCCCGCCGATTCTTTCCAAGAAGAAGTTACTTTCCGTCCAATCATTCAACTGTTTTTTAGGCAAGACGACGAAGCCGTGCCGGACGGTTATCAACCGCTTCGCGCTCAAATTGGCTTCAGACTAATGAACGAAACCAGTCAAAGTATTACTAAAACAAATTTAACCGCGATTGCCAATAAAATCAAGACGGAATTTGCTACAGGTTCCGGCTTTATTTGGTCTAAAGGCAAAATAAAACGAGTTTGCAAAGACTCGGAAAACGGGCTAAATTTAACTATTCTTTGCATTAACGAAACAGAAGGAACTGGGATAATTCAAAAAATTTATGACATTCTTGGCAAGCCATACGACGAGAATAAATGCAGTACAGTTACACCAGAGCGGAATAGTGTTAACGTGCCAGGCAATCGAACGATTCTAGGCACAACCGTTAAAGAAAAGCGATGGCGACCTACCGGTAACGTCCGCTTCACTTACGCCGTAGCCCTTATCCACGGACTTTCCAAGTCGGTGGTGTTGGTCGATCGCACAGGGCGTTATTTAGATGTACTGGCAGACCCTTAAACTAGACACTTCTGACGTCCTCCGAAAATCAACCTGCGAACGTCCTCCAAAAATCAACCTGCGAACGTCCTCCGAAAATCAACACATATATGTATTGACGACACTTGTCGGACATCGGAAAATACCACAAAATGCGACTAGATAAAGATTACAGGTAATTTCATGGTTGCAAAGCCGCCTTTAGTTCCGCATTACTACAACGAAGGATCAACGAGATACATTCTTTCCTTACCCGACGTTTACGAATCAGACGGAAGCACAATTGCCTCCGCGCTAGGAATTACTAAAGCACCCGACAATTTTGAGCCAGACGAGGAAGACGTAGGATTATCCGTATCGGAAGGGTTGCGGACGGCCAAACTAATTAGACTTCGCATCTCCTACCGGGACACTGTAGGCGGGAGAACTGTAACGAAAAGCTCTCGCATTATTTGCCCCGCTTCCAAGGTTAATACAGCAATAGCCGCGCTAAAAACCAAAAATTACAAGGGAAAAAACGTCACTGGTGCCGGTGTTCCTCGCCGTCGACGCTTAACTTAATTTAAAATTTAGATAGGAGAAAAAAAATGGCAGGATTTGAACGATATAAGCTCACGGTCGGGGGACTATCGGGAACCCCTACAAGTTTAAGTTTTTGGTTCACGGCTCCTAAAGATACCTATCAGGGCTTAACGGAAGCTGAGACAGGAGTGGAGAAGGTTGCTACTACGGGGTCTGCAGATACGACCGACGAAACCGCCCCGCTTTGCACAGTGGAAGCTTTGCTTAAATCTGGGTATGCACAGCGCAAGGTAGTCGCCTATACCACTGGTTCCGGGACATCGTTAAAGCGAAAATATGCAAGGATTATTATCGCAAAAAATAAGGCTGCCGCTTTCGCGCCTAGCGGATCTTTTAGAGGCGGGACAATTCAACGGGTATTGACATCCTCACCGCCGTAAACGGACGGTGATTCCCAAACCTCACGATTTAGGTTTCTGCTTCTTTCCCGAAGGATTTTTCGCACCTGCCTTAACAGATTTACTCTGTTCTGGTCTTATGGTCGCTCTACAGACTGACACCGCAAGCCCTGCGGCCAAAATATTTTTACTAGCGTTAATATCTCGGTCATGGTGTGTCCCACAGTCTGGACAATCCCATTCTCGAACATTTAACGGCATCTTTTCGACAATATGCCCGCAATTACTACACCTTTTAGAGCTAGGAAACCATCTATCTATTTCGATGTAATTTCTGCCGTACCAACGGCATTTATAGGCTAATTACGGCATTTATAGGCTAATTGTCGAGTGATTTCTCCCCAGCTTACATCAGATATTGCCTGAGATAACTTGGGGTTTTTGACCATATTCTTGACGGCTAAGTTCTCAACCACAATCGTTTGATTTTCACGAACTAATTGAGTGGTTAGCTTATGTAAATGGTCTTTTCTACTATCGGTGATTTGAGCGTGAATCTTGGCTACTTTGATTCTTGCTTTTTCCCGATTTTTTGACCCTTTCTGTTTTCTAGGAAGGCTTTTTTGGGCCTTTCGCAGTCTCCGATAATGCTTTTTAAAATGCTTGGGATTAGACACTTTATCGCCATTGCTGGTAATTACTAGGCTACTAATTCCTAAGTCAATTCCAATGGCTTTATCTGTTACTGGTAATGGCTTAATCGTTGGGTCATCAAATCTAATTGAAATATGCCAGCGTCCAGAGGGATGTAATCTGACTGTTACTGTGCTTGGTTCACAGCTTTCTGGGATTTGTCTTGACCATCGAATAGGTAAAGGTTCTGTGCATTTAGCTAAATAGATTTGTCTGTCTTTAAATTTAAAAGCAGATTTGGTAAATTCGGCACTTCCTCCCTGATGTTTTTTCTTAAAGTTAGGATACTTAGTACGACCAGCAAAGAAATTAGTAAAAGCTGTTTGTAAATGTCTTAACCCTTGTTGTAAAGGTACACAGCTAACTTCGTTTAAAAAGTCTAATTCTTCTTGTTTTTTCCAATCGGTCAACATTGAAGAAGTTTGAGCGTAGCCTACTCTTTCTTGCTTTTCGTACCATGCTTGTGTTCGTTCGTGGAGAGCTTTGTTGTAAACTAATCTTACACAGCCCAAAGTGCGCCGCAATAGCGACTCTTGTTTTGGTGTGGGGTAAAATCGAAACGAATAGGCTTTTTCCATACCTCACATTTTAGCATATATTTCGTAAACGATGCTCATATTTAACAGCAAAGCCAACCTAAAACGGCGGGGTTTCAGACCCAAATTTTCGATGACTATGACTCGATCGATCTGCTTCGCTTGACTTTTCACGAGCGAGAACAGCTTGATAAAAACAAAAATTCTTTGATTAACCAACTTAGACAGCGGTTATGCTGTGAATTTCCGGAGATTGCACAAAGAGACTTTGAATATATCGGGGTTAAGGGCTGTAATCCTACATTAGGACATATCGCCGGACTAAAAAATAAGGCTCTACCGAACCTGTCATGCAAAACTATCAACAACTTATGCTTGTAAAGCTTGTACAATAAGGCTTTGAGTTTTTGTTAGATTGATATTTATCAACTTTAGAACATTGCTGGACAGAGAGGGAGCTTGGGGACTTTTCTACAGTGTAAGTTCGGAAGAACCAAAAATAATTCCCGCATCAAAACCACGGCCGGGACTGGAATTAGTGAATATAGCCAGTTATTAGCTAAGGATATTGTCATTTATCAGGATAGAATTGCGGTTAAAGAAAAAAACCTCCGAGAAATTTTGGAATTAGAGCAGTTTAAGGGTTATTGCCAAGTATTTGATAAATTTCTTTTTGGGACGGTGACTAAGAGCTTGTTGCTTTTGCACTGTTACCCTATCGAAAGATTTTTAGTCAACGGCAAGCCCTACTTTAGAGGTGATCACGATATTAGCCTTAGAAAGTTTCAGGCTTATCTAGGGCTAGGGTACTCTTATCAAGTTTCAGGGGATACCTCAGCAAAGCAAGACAAGGTTAAGAAGTCTTGGAAGGGTTCCGACTTAGTACGATCTCACCTATATGCTCATGCAATGGTGACTATTTGCCCAAATAAACCCGCTAAAACCGAGATTATCGCTAAACTTAAGAACTCTTGGTTAAATTCCAGAAATCACACCTATTTTACTCGCAACGAAAAAACCGGGCAAAAAATTGAAGTCACCCAAGAGATACCAAGTTTTAAGGCACTGGGTAAGGATGGCCTGTGTCGCTTGCTATTTTACGAAACCAGGCTACTCTATCAACTTTTAACGCGCAATTTAGTAAAGTGATTTTTAACGGTAAATTTGACCTCAAGCGCTGGCTGGGAATATTGGTACAATCAAGGGGCAATAACCCAGTTTAAGCGGGTTCCGGTGGACTGGAGGTCATTTTTGTCAAAAAAGTGAGTTCTATGGGTGTTAGGATTAATTTTGAGGCAATACGGAGAGTTTTTTGAGCTATGACCCCTGAATTAATCACTTTTGGTCGGTATCTCGCAGGTGAATTTGAAAATCAACGGCAAGCGCAAGCAGAACCGGTGTGGTACGTTCACCTGCGTTTATGGTTGCGTCCGTTGCCTTTATTTCGGGAAGACAGCATCGCGCTTTTTGCCGAACAGGCCAGTATCATCAATTTAGACCAACCCTACCGACCGCGACTGTGGCGATTAACGCGCTCGGAATCGGGAGGGTTAGAGGTGAGGCACTATATGTTTAATGACCTGAAATCCGTGCAAGGTGCGGGCAAAAATCCCGATATTTTGCGAAAAATTAGCTTAGAAGACCTAACTTTCCTGCCTACTTGCACTTTAGCGGTCAAAGTCCATACCCTCGCTGATCATCAATACCAGTTTATCGCCCAACCGCAACCAGAACAGCGCTGTCAATTTACCTATGAGGGTACAACCTATCAGGTGGCTTTAGGTTTCGAGGTGACGAGTCATAGCCTAAAAACCTACGATAAAGGCCTAGATCCCGGCACTGGTAAGGGAATTTGGGGTGCTCTGCTCGGTCCCTATCAATACGAGAAAAAACAGGATTTTTCGGCAGAATTGGAGGTGTGAGGAAGATTGCATCACATTAGGTCAAAATGACGGCAGATAACACCGCAAACAGCCGCTAAAGCGGTAATTCCTAAAGCTGTACCGATGTCTTGTCCTTGATTGACAGCAAAGGAAGTGACGATTCCCGCACCTAAACCGGCTGTGATTGCCGCTCCGAGAAAATCTTTATCTGAGTTTTTATACATAGAGATAAGGCCAAATTTCGACAAAATCGTGTTTTTTACCTTATCATCCTCTTTTGAGCAACTAATCACCAGGAGGCGGAATTGCAATCAAGCTTTAGATTTAGCCACGTTTCTTAACATTAGATCTCCTGCAAAAATCAAAAATCTTCCGTTAGGTGAGGAGACTCTGAGATAGGAGACGGTCGCCAGGAGGAGAAAAAAGACAATAGACAACTATGCCATTCATAAAACCTAAGATTATGTCAAATTTATCTATTTTTTGGGGTATTTTGACCCGATGGCGGCTCGATAACTTACTTTTGCAGGAGGTCTATTAAGTTGGGTAAGATAGATAGGAGGTAAAATCGATGAAATTAGCTAAAATCTCTTTTTATGGCTTTTTAACTCTGATTATCTCCCTTTTGCTAATACTGAGTTTTGTTAATGCCAGCAAAGCACAATCGGATACGGCGGTAAGATCGGAGTTAATTAGTCTCCGCAATCGAGTCGAGCGCCTTGAAAGTCAGGTCCGAGGAATAACCATCCGCGGGGAAAATGCCGCTCCCATTCCCCAACGGCGATCGGGAACAGGTATAGTAAATGGGGAAGTAGTCGGGGAAAGTGACCCACTGTTCCAGCGTTTAGCCACTTTAGTAATTGAAATAAAGGAAGATTTAAAAAAGCTAGAGCAACGGGTGCAAATCTTAGAAAAAGAAACCGTTAGCCAGAAATCGTAGTCAATTGATGCTATAACGATCGAAAGTTAAATTGATTTGAAACTATGCAGTTAATTGATTATGTAATTGTGCTGCTGTATCTGGCAGCAACCCTAATAATCGGGATTATAGCCGAGAAAAAAGCTTCTCAAGGTCTAGAATCCTACTTTTTAGGTAATCGCAATTTGCCTTGGTGGATGTTAGGGGTGTCGGGAATGGCAGCTAACACCGATTTAGCGGGAACTATGGTCATTTCTGCCCTTATTTACGCTGTCGGACCCAAAGGACTATTTATCGAAATCCGCGGCGGTGTTGTCCTAATTATGGCCTTTCTCATGGCTTTTATGGGCAAATGGAATCGCCGGGCCCAAGTTATGACCATGGCGGAATGGATGCAATTTCGCTTTGGACCAGGAAAACAGGGTAATTTTGCCCGAATTATTAGCGCCGTCGCCACTCTCTTATTCTCTATCGGTGCGATGAGTTATTTCTCCGTTGCGGGGGGGAAATTTTTAGGGCAGTTTTTGGGTATGGATGATCGTCTTGCTTCGGTGATATTAATTCTTCTAACCTTGATTTATACGGTGGCCAGTGGTTTTTATGGTGGGGTAATTACCGATTTATTTCAAGGGTTTCTGATTTTTGTGGCGGTAATTTATGTATCGACAGTGGCTTTTTTTACTGTCAATCTTCCTGATAGTTTCACGGTAGCAATTCCGGGGGCAGCGGAGCCAAAAACTTGGAATTTAAGCGACTGGGCTAGTATTTTTCCCTCCCTGACTTTGGATTTACCCGGAGATTATGCCATCTTTAATTTGTTTGGTGGGGTGATTTTCTTTTATTTAGTTAAAACCATCATCGAAGGTTGCAGCGGCAGCGGTGGTTATATGTTACAACGATACCTAGCGGCCAAAAGCGATCGAGATGCCGGTTTATTATCTTTATTCTGGATTATTCTGCTTTCTTTCCGTTGGCCGCTAGTCACAGCTTTTGCGGTTTTAGGTATTCACTACGGTTTAACTAAAGGCACGATTACAGATCCAGAAAGAATTCTGGCCACGGTCATTACTCAATACATTCCGGTGGGGATGAAAGGGTTATTAATTGCTGCTTTTTTAGCGGCGGCTATGTCCACTTTTAACGCAGTTATTAACGCTAGTGCTGCCTATTGGGTCAAAGATATCTATCAAGCTTTTTTGAAACAGAATGCGGGAGAACAGGAGTTAGTTTTTCAAGGTCGTTTGGCCTCGATTTTTGTGGTAGTAATTGGCTTAGTTTTGAGTTTTAATATCCAAAATGTCAATGATATTTGGGGTTGGTTAACCACGGGCTTAGGGGTGGGATTAGCAGTTCCTCTCCTATTACGTTGGTATTGGTGGCGCTTTAATGGTTATGGTTTTGCTGTGGGAACTTTAGCGGGAATGATTGCGGCTATTGCCTCACAAGTGATAATTTTACCTTTCTTTCGTCACAGTCAATATCAGGAATATATCCTCTTTCTTGTGCCGAGTTTGTTCGCTTTAGCTGGCTGTATTATCGCTACTTTGTTAACTCCTCCCACCGATAGTTTAGTTATGGAAAATTTCTATAATGTTACCCGACCTTTTGGCTTTTGGGGAGAAGTCCGTCACAGTGTTAAACCTAACCTACAGGCAAAAATTAAAGCGGAAAATCAACGGGATATCATCGCCGCTTTTCTTACCGTTCCTTGGCAATTAGTCCTCTTTATGATGGGGATTGTTTTAATCATCAAGCAGTGGCAAAGTTTGAAGATTTTGGCTTTGGTTTTTCTTTTACTTTCCATCGGTCTCTATTTTACTTGGTATCGCCACTTATCTAAGGAAATTACTGTCACTAAAGACCGAGATTTAGGTTAATCAGTTCAGGAGACAGGAGACGGGAGGCAGCTATCAGTTTTTTTCCTGCTCCCCCTGAATGGTTACTCTGTTTCTAGTTGATAATCCTGTCAATTTATGGAAACCCTGAAAATTTAAATTTTTGAATCGGAGAGTTATATTATGATTAAAATATCTATTTTAAATCTCAATATTATGTTAGGATTGTTAACGGCTTATCTTAACGTAAATGTAATTTTACCAGTTTTAGCTCAAAAATTTGATGGTGAAACTTCTTCTCATAAAGTAAGAGGTAGTAGTTGTGTTAATTTCCGAACGCAACCATCAATAAATGCCAAGATTATTCATTGTTTGAAATCAGGTACTAATATTGACGTTGTTCGGATTCCACCTACAGGAAAGTTTGCTTGGGTTAGAGATGAAGCAGATCATCTTTGGTATTTGGTATTTGATCAAGATACTAAACTACAAGGATGGGTCATGCCTGAATGTATTGATATTTTTGAAGAAAAAAGTTCAACAAATTGCGCTGATTATGGTTCTATTATTCCTACTCCTTATCCACCAGACTCATTGGGGAATATAGATTACTATCAATTTCGCTACGACGATTTTATGAAAAGAAATCCTGGCCAGCAACCACCAGATTATTACTTAGAGTTTGGACATAAATACTTGACTAGATTTATGAATGAAACTTATCCTAATTTGACTAAAAAAGGGCAAGAATTTCTAAAAAATGTCGGGAAATCTTTACAGCAGAAAATGGAAAATAAGTTAAAAGCCGATCCTGAATTATTTGCAAAATTAGAGCTTCAATCTGATGACTTTCGTAAGTTTGCCTATGAAACACATCCAGATTCTTATTGTGAATCTGGTTGGAAAGATTTACCAAAATCAGATAAAGATAAAATTATAGAAGCTGTAGATATATCAGATTTATATGTATCTCAACAAGGGAGAGAGACAGGTGCTAAACTTGTTCAACAGTGTGGCGATAGTGAAGATTCAATACCATGGAGAGAACTTTGGCCTGATGGGATACTCAAGACATTAAAGTCTTTTCTTGATTGGTTTATATCATGGCTTTATAGATAAATTGTGATCCCTACTGTGATGAAATATAAAATTGTCCTTTATCGTTCTGAAAAAGGAATTACTGTTGGCGCTCCTTTGCTCCCCGGTTGTTGGTCTGGGGGATATACTGAGGAAGAGGCATTAACTAATATACAAGATGCAATGAGTATCTTGCAGCCTTGGAAAAACGCTGGCAAGATGGGGAAATTCCTGAAATTAAAATGCAGGTGTAACTATTTGACAGTCGTAGAATTTCGTAAACTATTATGATTGCGATAAAATTTTCGACTCAGCCCTAGATTTGATGATTAATTACATAAGCTTTAAAAACAGGATTCAAACATAATAGAGCGTTTTCATCTTTTGCCACTATTATTCGTCTGATTAGAGATTGAATTACTTTCAAAGAATCTGTATAAGCTAGAGAAGTTTGGTCGATCATTTCTTTAATAGAAATAGGTTGATTAAAATTTGCTAATTCTGTTAGCATTAGTTTCTCTGATTCTGTTAAACTTTGCAAAATACTTAATAAAGTCTGCTCTAAAGTTTCTTCGGCAATCGGGTATTTAATCTCCAAAAAGTCAGCAACCTTACCTAAAAATGTCTCTTGAATAAAACTAGCAACTAATTCTAACCAAAGAGGATGACCTTGATAACATTTAATTAAGGCTTCCCAACTGTCTTCATTTAATAGATTATGATGGCGCAAAATTTCTATGGCATCTTCTCCTAAACCTTCTATGATTAATGTTTTAATGAATTTATTTTTCTGCACCAAAAAAGTCGTATCAATAGGTTTTTCTTGACTCAACAACAGTAAACAGCTTTGATGATTGACTTCAGCAATGCTTTTAAACAATAGTTGATAATCTTGGTACTCTTTTTGATAATTACCTGCTAGTTTTTTAGAATCAAATAGACTTTGTAAATCATCAAGAATAATCAAACAGCGATGGCTTTTTATTAACTCTAAGAATAAATTTAATTTCTTGTCAAGACTTTGAGAGAGCTTCAATTGAGGATTGATAGAGGGTAAAATTTCACTTAAAAGTTCATCTAATTTTGGACAAAAATACAAACTTCTGCGAATAACATAATTAAAACTATTTTTGATTTTATCAACCAGTTTCAAAGAAAGGGTGGTTTTACCAATTCCTTTTAAACCTAACACAGTAACCAAACGGTATTTCTCCGCAACTATACAAGTTTGCAGGTTATTTAATTCGGTAATTCTTCCATAAAATTGAGTTATTTCAGGAATATGACCTAAATCTAAATAGGTACGATTATTGTCAGGTTGAGATTGGTGGTTATTGCCATTAGACGCAGATAGATTAGAAGTACAGAGATTGACATTATTAAGAGAAACAAAATCTCTACCTGATGAAATATGATTATAGAACTGAGATTTCTTTAAAACTGCTCTAATATTTGATTTAGTAATATCTTCCCCTAAAACTTCTGACAAAATTTTCCATAATTCTGAAGCACTATCTCGAATATGACCTTCACTAAGATGAGATTCTTTGGCAACTTCTGAGTATTTGTAACCTTCTAAGGTCCCTTGCAAGATAGTTTTTTGAAGATAGTCTAGATGTTGATCTGTTTTGGCAAAAACCAACTCATCTAAGAGATTTAACACCGTATTAGATAGATTAGCTTGAAACATGGACTATAGATTAGGTAAGTTTTTTACTTATTTTAGCTGATATTTCCGATATTTCAGATCAATTGTTTGGCTGTAAGTTCCGACTTTTCCGACTGACTAAACTCAAGACTACGATGTATCCTAAGTAATTAAGCAGTTTCCAGGCTTTATTTAGGCAATCTAAAGAAAATGTGTGATAGTACAGATTCTAGTATATCACAGTCAGGATGCCTAAAGCCAGTTTAGGCAATGCAGTCCAGGTCACACGATCAACCATTACACAAATCAAATGAGGAGGAAAAAATGACATCAAGTTCTAAAGAAAATGTCTTAGTTGACAACTGTTTTGGTATTGTAACGAACAAAAGACTTACCTATATGGCGAAGAAAAGCTGGTTTAGTGGTGGACGAAGAGAAGATGTTCCTCTCAAGCAAGTTGTTTCAGTTCGATATGAAATGGATAGGAAAGTTGTTGGGGGACTATTCCTTGTTGTTTTAGGAATTGTCTTGATAACTGTAGTAGTGGGTATTATTCCCTTGATTTTTGGTGTTCTATTGATGTGGGGATCTCCAACGGTAAGTGTGGTTACGGCCGGAGGAACAGCAACTCCTGTCACTGGATTGCCATGGCAAAAATCAGAAGCAGAAGCGTTTGTAAATGCTGTACATGGTCAATTATTCGGTGAGTAAATCGAGTGCACAAATTGTCAAAATTTACCCAACCTTTTTGATACTTTGATAATTTCATAAATTGGTAAAGTTAGCTGGAGAATTTTTTATGGATTTGGCAAATCGTTTGCTAATAATGCCTCATTACTTGAGTTGTTTAATTTCATATTTCTTTTTCTTCTATGGTGTATTACTTGCTGTTGTTGGGTTATTTGCACGTGAATTAGTTGCCCAAGTCTTTCTAAATTGGCATATACTTATAGTAATATTTTTTCAGTTTCTTTTACAGATGTTTTTAAACCAATCATCACAGGAACAACTTCTGATGACTTTGGCCAGAGACATTGCATTATTGGCTTTCGGAATGTTACCAAGTATAGCGCCTACCAGTAATTTTCAAGAGGGTCTTCTCGTTTTTGTAATTTCGGGATTTTTTATGGTCGGAATCCTTGACTCAGAAGTAGTTAAGAGTTGTGGTACTTTCGAGCAATTGCTTGAAATGTTTGGTCGCTAAATAATATAGATTTTTAAGATTTACTCAATCTTGCTGATACTTTCATGACTTTAGAGATTTACAAACTTAGCTGGAGAATTTTTTATGGATTGGGGAAATGCTTTGGGAAATGTTTACGATGGGATCGTAAAAGCTGTCTCTGTTGGGTTTTCATTGATGGCGATTTATTTGGGATTTTGGGGATTTTTTGCACAAGATGCTGGAGCAATATCCCTACTATTTATAGTAGGTACTAGCTTGACTATTCTAAGTTATGCTATAACACCTGTACTAGGCTTAAGTTTAGATATATCTGCAATTTTAACTGATTTATTGCTTGTTATAGTATCATATTTTGTGGCACATCTTTTTTTATCTGGTGCTTCTTCATATTTCGGAGTTCCCTATTCACCATTTCTTGTTAATATAATGTTTTTTGGAGCTATCGTTATGGTTAATCTTCGCCGAATAGCGGAGGTAACTTGTTTACCACAACTTGCACAAATATTCAGTTTTTCTATTAATCATTGCCTACGCTAATTTTTTTATGACGAATATTTATGTATTCTAATGATAACAAAAGCTCCATATTTAAGGCTTTAACTAAAGATTACTTTGTTATAAACATCTGCCATCTCTACCTCAATCCTCAAAGATTTTAAAGGAACAATAATGTTAGTTTCATAAGCGGTAAAAAAACAGCGATCTCGCAGAGATACGCTTTGCGGTGCGCCTTCTTCTTGAAAATGTTCAATATAACATCGCCAATTGAAGTCTGAATTGGCAGTTATCAGTTTACTGTCTTCCCACTCCCCAATTCATAATTCATAATTCATAATTCCCCAAACCCTCACCGCTCAAGGAATTAGAAGTTTCACAGCATAATTAGGAGAGATACCTTGACTTTTGCGGCGGCTTGGGTTATGATTTTCTTATAATGGGACTGTTGTGTTTATGGTTAAGTGCTTAGATTCCGATTATTAGTAAACTCTTTTAAAAATATTGTCCCAAAATCTGCAAAAAAAAGCAAGCAAAATTTTGCTGTCAATTGTTAAGTTTTGTTAAGAAAAATAGCAAAAGCGGCAAGGAATAGAAATTCCTTACCGTTGACTTTGGCCGGACTCACCACTTCTTATAGGGTAAAAACTTACCCGACATAGTAATTTTAACGCGATCGCCTTTAGGGTCTTCCTCCTTATCCACGTCGAGGGTAAAATCGATCGCACTCATAATACCATCGCCGAATTTTTCATGAATTACCGATTTTAGGGGCATTCCATACACCTGCATGATCTCATAGAAACGATAAATCAGGGGATCGGTGGGGACAACCGGACCCAATCCCTTGACAGGATACTCGGTTAAGAATGGGATGATTTCGGTTCCCAGTCCCAAAGCTGCCACAATTTTCGTTGCTTCCTCTGGGGAGGCGCTCGCTTGCCGGTAAAAAACAGCGGCAATCCACACCTCATCTCTCCCTAGAATCGCTTCTAGGTCAGCGAAACTGAGGCCTTTTTCTTTCTTCGCTTCCAATAGTTTTGCGGTAATTTCGGGTATCATTGCTTATTTTTGCAGAATTTGTCTGCTTCTAGTTTACCTCAACATCAATTATATAAGTAAAAGTTATGACATTGATAAAAAAACATTCCTTAAAACCCCTTTACATAACTATAAAAAGCCGATAGTATTAACTCATGTCAAACAACGAACCTTGACAACCTAATACATACAGAAATTATCCAACCATGACTACAACTCTACAACAGCGCGAAAGCGCTTCCCTGTGGGAGCAGTTCTGCCAGTGGATCACCAGCACCAACAACCGTCTTTATGTCGGCTGGTTCGGTGTGATCATGATCCCCACCCTGCTCACCGCCACCACCTGCTTCATCATCGCCTTTATCGCCGCTCCTCCTGTAGATATCGACGGTATCCGCGAGCCTGTAGCTGGTTCTCTACTCTACGGAAACAACATCATCTCTGGTGCAGTTGTTCCCTCTTCCAACGCGATTGGACTCCACTTCTACCCCATCTGGGAAGCGGCTTCCTTAGATGAGTGGTTATACAACGGTGGTCCCTACCAGTTAGTCATTTTCCACTTCTTACTAGGTGTCTTCTGCTACCTCGGTCGTCAGTGGGAACTGTCTTTCCGTTTAGGAATGCGTCCTTGGATCTGTGTGGCTTACTCGGCACCTGTATCCGCCGCTACTGCTGTATTCTTAATCTACCCCATCGGACAAGGTTCTTTCTCTGATGGTATGCCTTTAGGAATCTCTGGAACCTTCAACTTTATGTTCGTGTTCCAAGCAGAACATAACATTCTGATGCACCCCTTCCATATGTTAGGTGTTGCCGGTGTGTTCGGCGGTTCTCTGTTCTCCGCGATGCACGGTTCTCTAGTAACTTCTTCCTTAGTGCGTGAAACCACTGAAATCGAATCTCAGAACTACGGTTACAAATTCGGTCAAGAGGAAGAAACCTACAATATCGTTGCCGCTCACGGTTACTTCGGACGTTTAATCTTCCAATACGCTTCTTTCAACAATAGCCGCTCTCTGCACTTCTTCTTAGGTGCTTGGCCGGTAATCGGTATCTGGTTTACGGCAATGGGTGTTAGCACCATGGCGTTTAACCTCAACGGTTTCAACTTCAACCAGTCGATTCTCGATTCTCAAGGTCGTGTAATCGGTACTTGGGCCGATGTGTTAAACCGCGCTGGTATCGGTATGGAAGTAATGCACGAGCGCAACGCTCACAACTTCCCCTTAGACTTAGCTAGTGGTGAACAGGCTCCTGTAGCTCTGACCGCTCCTGCTATCAATGGTTAATTCCTAGTCTGAACGAAAAGGCACTCCCGCGAGGGGGTGCTTTTTTGTTGTTAGAATATAAGGTGGTTTTTTGAGGTTGAATTATGATCAGTTTAGAACAAGCTTTAAATGCTGTTGAGCAACTATCTTTAGAACAACAGGAAATGTTATTAGAAATTTTACAAAATCGTTTACTTGATATTCGTCGTCAAGAAATTGCTAGGGATGCGAGGGAGTCAATTAATGCTTTTCATCAAGGAGAATTTAAACCTCAACCCCTAGAAATTGTTCTGAGAGAATTGAGAGAAACTTTAGAATAGATATTATGAGAGAACTGGTTTTAACGCCTAAATTTAAGCGGACTTTCCGTAAATTTGTTCTCAGAAATCCTCAACGACAGAAAGCGATTGAGAAAACATTGGCACAAATGAGGGAAGATATTTATTTTTTGAACTTGGGAACTCATTCATTAAAAGGGGAATTATCGGGACTTAAAGCTTGTTCTTGTGGTTATGATTGCCGGATTATTTTTTCTATAGAAATTGATCCAGACACCCAGGAGGAAGTTATCATTTTACTTGACATTGGTACTCATGATGAAGTGTATTGATAAAATAGGAAAAACTAGAAAGCGATCCTGCGGGTTTCTGCGTTGCGGTACACATATATTTATAATAAGATAAGTTTGGCTCTCTTAGGTTTGGTAGGTCTAAGATACAGTCCTGGTGACGAGCGAGTGGAGCAAACCACAAAGACACAAAGGACACAAAGATTGATCGCTCTTATATAAGTTAAACTGGTCGCAACGCGCTCGCTACGCGAGATCACACAAAGAATAAGAGATCCCAGGTTTTTATCGAGAGTTAAGAGGTAAAATGATGACTTTGCAAGAAATGATCAAATCTTTTGAGAATTTATCAGAGGATGAACAGGAGTCATTGTTAGAGATTTTGTGTCAATATAGAGCTAAAGCAAGAGAAAGAGAAATTTTAGCTAATTTTAAGGAATTGAAAGATGCGATCGCTACTGGAACGGCCAGAAGGGGAACCGTAGAAGATTTGATTGCTGATTTGAATGAGGATTAACAATGGATCTAATATGGAGTGATGGGTTTAAGCGTTCGTTTAAGAAGCTAATCAAGAAAAATCCCCAGTTAAAACCTAAAATTTTCGATGTACTTAGAAAACTGGCAGAAGACCCATTTACACTGTCTTTAAAAACCCATAAGTTAAGTGGTAATTTAGAAGGGTTATGGTCTTGTACTGTAGCTTACGATTGTGGAATTATTTTTAGTTTTTCGGAAGATGGAGAATATTTAGAAGTTATCATCTTGTTAATTGATATTGGTAGTCACGATCAGGTGTATAGAAAATAGGATAGACTGGAAAGCGATCCTGCGGGTTTCTGCGTTGCGGTACACATATATTTATAATAAGGTAAATTTTTCCTAATCGTTAGGATTTCTTTTAAGATAAGATTTAAACACAGGATTAATAGGAAAATAGGACGAGGTTTCTGATGGTAATTTATCCAGTAAACAGCGTCTCATTAATGACTGAATAGCTGCCCAAAATTCAGAAGTAGATAAGTCAAGATTAGCAGTTTTGGGAAACTTTTCTACCGCTTCAGTTTGATTAGCTAACCAGTGTATCACCTTTTTTTCTGTTGCGGATAAACGCTGTAAATGACATTCGATCGAGTCTTCCATATCCCCCAAATAAATTTCATTGTTCATTTGTTCTAAAAATAAGGATACTTCCCCATCAAATAGCTCAATAATGGTTGAGGAGATGATATTTAACCAGTTAGGATGACCTTGATAAAGTTCCCTCAGTTCCGTCCATTTCTCCTCATTTTTTAAACCGTATTATTTGAATATTTCTTCAAATTCTGTCGTTAAACCTTGCAGGTATAAAGTTTTAATTTTATCGGATTTTAAGGTGACAAAATCTCTGGGAAGTTCCCAACTAATTAAAATCAAACAACTTTGATGAGATGTGGTAGCAATTTGATGAAAAAATTTATGATAATCCTGACAGTCGCTTAAATATTTACCTGCTAATTCCCCCGGTTTAAAAATATTCTGCACATCATCAAGAATAATTAAACAACGATAGGAGCTTAGATAATCTATTATATCAGGTAAGGGGGTTGATAGAGATTGGGCGAAAAACTGTTTTAGATCATCCTTGAGAGCGATTAATTGAGGAATATTTTCCAGACTGCGGTAAATAATATAATCAAATTGTGGGGCAATTTCTGAAACTAATTTAAGGGTTAAAGCTGTTTTTCCAATTCCGGTTAACCCATAAATAGTAATTAATCGAGTTTTATTATCTAGCCATTCTTTTAAGGTTGATATTTCTAACTTACGTCCATAGTTATACCTTAATTCAGGGGCTTTTGTTAAGTCAATTATGGGGGATTGATGATCATTATCTGGAAAATTTGAAGACTTTTTTAAGTTGTTTTCTGAGTAGGGATTATTTTCTCTACAGATATTTATATGGTTATTGCCGATATTATTACAATGATAGTTAACAAAGTGATAAATAGTAGATGAAGCTTTATTTTCTAAAACAGAACGAACATTAGACTTTTTTATATCTTCTTCAAAAACATCTGATAACAGTTGCCATAATTTCCATGCTTCTTTTTTTATATGGTCATAACTGCGCTGATTATCTTTGGCAATTTCTTCGTAATCTTGATGTTCCCAAATACCCTGTAAGATGGATTCTTGCAACGAATCAAGATGTTTACCAGTTTTCTCTAATACCTGTTTATCTGTCCATTCTAAAAGGGTTTGAATATCCATATAAGTAAGTAATAGAACTTTTGTATTACTGTTTGGGATAAGGGAACAGATTTTAGTTTTCTCGTTTTTTTATCAGACTAATAATCATTTTACTTCCCTCTTGCAAGAGATCAATGTATCGCCTACGAACATTGTACCCCATAAAGTCGGGAAGGGCAAACTGTCATAGCAAATCCGCCTTAGACAGTAAAGCTTGTAGTGATATTACTCGTAGGGTGCGCTCTTCAATAGCGTAACGCACCAATTTAATAATAGAGGTGGTGCGTTACGGCGAATTATTAATTTTGGTTTTTTGACTAAATTGATAGCCGCCTAACGCACCCTACACTCTACGGACTCGTAGGGTGCGCTCTTCAATAGCGTAACGCACCAATTTAATAATAGAGGTGGTGCGTTACGGCGAATTATTAATTTTGGTTTTTTGACTAAATTGATAGCCGCCTAACGCACCCTACACTCTACGGACTACTGATTAACTAGAAATTTGGGAAAAGATTAATAAAGGGTTTTTTATTTTTCCAGCGATAGGTATTAAAATCTCGATTATCAATTGATAAGATACGTCCATTTCCTAACTCTTCTGCTAAGATAACTAGGGAGGCATCGGCTAAGTCCATTGGCAGACTTTGATATTGTTTCATAAGGTCTTGAATTCTTTCTAGATGAGTATTTTCAAGGTGAAATAATAGAAATTTTTGGGGATGTCTCTCAAATACGTTCATTAATTTTATTTGTTTTTCAACTCCTGTATAGAGATTTGGAGAACGTTGTAAAAGAAGATGACAACTTTCTGTTAAAACACACCAAGTTGTAATTAGGGGTTGAGAAGAATACTGTGCTAAGGTTTGCTGTGCTATTAGATGATATTGATCTTTATTGTTAAATAAAGCCACCCAGAACCCAGTATCAACGATGATCATATTTAGCTTTTAATCCTTCTTTGAGAACGGATTTATAATTAGTAGAAAGGTCTGATTCTGCACTAATACAACCGATTAATCCAGATTCTTTTAAAATGTCTAGGGTACTTTGAGCTTCAGGGTTTATTTTTGCTGCAATCTCTGGCTTTTTTGCTAAAGAATAGCGTTTTTTTAATAACTCAATAAAATCAATCAGTAAGTTTTGTGCTTCTTCAGGTAATTGGTTAATATCTTGTTGAATTTGTTCTAAGTTAATCATTAATTTTCCTCCGTTAAGGTTTTTCAATAGGCTGCTAATCTTTAAGCGACTGTTTCTGACATTTAAACCTCCTGATTTGTTTCCGACTGTCACCTGTTACTTAATCGATTAATATTAATGCCAATGCTTGATTAATAATTTTATTTTTATCGATCATAGCCTCAATTTCTTCGGGTTTATATATACCCTCAAAAGCTTCTAATGATGCTTGTCTTAAAGCCGAAGAATAAGCATCATCTAAGGTTTCTTTTAATTCTTCTGGTGTTAGATAATTTCCTCCAGTTTTACGTCGTTGATTAATGCGTTGAATCTGTCGAACAGAATTAGAAATAGAGGTTTCCCATGAGCGTGTACTGCGTTTTTCTGCTTGCTGTTTAATCAGATGTAATAGGACAATAATACTAAAGATAAAAATCTTATTGAGCTTATCATCTTTGCTCATTTCTGTCATTTCCTCTACCAAGATTAAGGCATCGGGAACATTGCCAGCTAGTAATAGATTTTTTAACTCTAATAATTCTTCCATTTCTTGCCTTTTTTTGACTGATTAACCTCTTAATTTAGTAATTTGTTCCGCATTTAAATTAACCGAAGTTGCTAGTTATAAGCTTCGCTAGTTCGATCCCCCTAAATCCCCCTTAAAAAGGGGGACTTTGAGTCTGTTTCCCTCCTTAAAAAGGGCGACTTTGAGTCTGTTTCCCTCCTTAAAAAGGGGGACTTTGAGTCTGTTTCCCTCCTTAAAAAGGGAGACTTTGAGTCTGGTTCCCCCCTTTTCAAGGGGGGCTAGGGGGGATCGAACCTAAAAATCAAATTTAGCCTTTTTTATGATCCTTGCCCTCCTTTTTGTCACTAAATCCCACTTTATCCCACAAAAATTATTGTATCAGAAAATCCAAAATGGCCACAAATTCCCACAGACAAAACCAAAGTGAACATCTAGATTGTAAGAATCACTTAGTTTTTTGGACTCTTATCAAGTTATGAACAAGATACTAGCTAATTGTATCAGCTTAGGGATCGGATTGGGTGCGATCGGGGTGGCTGTTCCGGCACAAGCCGCCTCTTTTCAGGGGTTAGGGGACTTACCGGGAGGTATTTTCAATAGCCAAGCTTATGGAGTATCAGCAAATGGGTCTGTTGTTGTTGGTGTCAGCCAGAGTGCTAATGGTTCTGAAGCATTCCGTTGGACACAAGCAACGGGGATGGTGGGACTGGGAGACTTATCTGGGGGGAGTTTCAACAGCGTAGCTTATGGAGTATCAGCAGATGGATCTGTTATTGTTGGTTCTGGCAAAAGTGCTAATGGTACTGAAGCATTCCGTTGGACACAAGGGACGGGGATGGTTGGACTAGGAGACTTATCTGGGGGTATTACCAGTAGCAGTGCTTTAGCAGTATCAGCAGATGGGTCTGTTATTGTTGGTCGAAGCTTTAGCGCTAATGGTCAAGAGGCATTCCGTTGGCAAGGGACGGGGATGTCGGGACTAGGAGACTTATCTGGGGGTGTTTTCCAAAGCGAAGCTAATGGAGTATCAGCAGATGGGTCTGTTATTGTTGGTTATGGCAATAGTGCTAATGGTTTTGAGGCATTCCGTTGGCGGCGAGGGAGCATGATAGGACTAGGAGACTTATCTGGGGGTGTTTTCTCTAGGGTAGCTAATGGAGTATCAGCAGATGGGTCTGTTGTTGTCGGTTGGGGCAATAGTGCTAATGGTACTGAAGCATTCCGTTGGACACAAGGGACGGGGATGGTAGGACTGGGGGACTTGTCTGGGGGCAGTTTCTTGAGCAGGGCTTATGGAGTATCAGCAGATGGATCTGTTATTGTTGGTTCTGGCAAAAGTGCTATTGGTGATGAGGCAATTATCTGGAATAGTAGCCAAGGGATGCGGAGCCTAAAAGAGGTTTTAACTAATGATTATGGTTTAAATTTAGCGGGTTGGACTTTAAAGTATGCTACCGCAATTTCTGCTGATGGGTTAACAATTGTGGGTAGTGGAATTAACCCCAGTGGTGTTAGTGAAGGTTGGCTCGCTCGTTTAAATCCGCAAAATAATCCATCTGTACCGGAGCCTAGTTCTATATTAGGGTTAGGACTGTTTTCTTTGGTGGGTTTTTTAATTAAGAAACGGTCATAATCTAACCTGACTTTGATGGGAAAGTACATAAATTACCTATTTTTAGCATTTCAATCAGTTAGCGTCTAAATCATTAGATAAAAGAGCATCCTCGAAAGGGGGGCTTTTTTGTTGTTCAGATGTATCGATCGAGCTACTCTGTTCTCACTCAACAAGCTCGGAGAAAGCGGGTTTCTTAACAAAAAATCTGAGCTTTAATTTAGATATTTACCAGAAACCAGCTTTCTGTTGCACTGACTGATAAGTATTGATATTGACTGATAACTGATCACTCAGGTTAACTAACTATTTTTCGCCTCTAATTTGGTCAAACGACTTTTAAGTTCCTGATTTTCCTGTTTCATTTTTTCTAATTCCTCGCGAATTTCCTGAATTGCTTTGTCGGAACCTAATTTTTTCTGGACTTTTTGTACTGCTTCCTCCGCTACACGACGCACGCGACCATCGGGAGTTCGATCGCTCAAAGCTTGTAAAATAGCGATAGCTTTGGCATTTTCTATCTGTCCTAAAGCGTTACACACTGCCACCTGCGTCAAGAAAAAAGTTTCCTTGGCAATAGTTTCTAAACGTTCCAAAATTACGGTTAATTTGTCGGTGGTTTGTCCCGAAGAAATCGCTCCCAGGGCGCGGATAGCTGCTAATCTCAGGGGTTGAGGCGTGCCTAAAGCCGTGTAGGTCAAAATTGACTCTAAAGCCGCCGGCGAGGTTTTTAACTGGCTTAAACCGCCAATTGCGCCCGCTCTTACTACCTCATTCCACCCCTTTCTTAACTGTAAAATATGATTGAGCAGGTCAATAATTTCCCCTTCTTTATTTTGCAATTGTCCCACGGCCATGGAGCCTAATCCTCGCGCCGTGGCCGCTTCCACATAATAACTAGCATCTCCAGTTTCTAATAGGGATTTAAGCGCGTTATAACTATCTAAGGTTTTAATTTCACTTAATCCCTCGACCACTGCCCGACGTACTTGTGCTTTTTCATCGTTTAAACCTTTAATTAAAGCAGTAACCGCCTGATCTAACCGAAGAGTTGCTAACTGTTTGACCACCTCCACACGCACCCCCCAAAAAGGCTCATTTTCTAGGGATGTCCCTAAAGCTTCGATCGCTTCTAAACCGCCTTTTTTAGCAATGGCTATGGCTGCATAGATACGGGAAATCGGATCAGGATCCTGTTGTAATTGCGCTTTTAATTCGCCGATGGGATACTCAAGAGTGACGGTTTTGAGGAAATTATTACCCCGATCAAACTTGACAAAATCGGGCTTTTGTGCTAGGGGAAAATAGAAACTTTGTTCTTTTTGGTGAATTCGCAGATTGTAGGTAAGATCTTCAGAGTTGAGATAGGCAAAAGCGACGGGAATTTTCAAGTCGAATAGTTCTTTTTCATCCTGGGTTTGGGTGACAGTTAATTGGGCTAAATTATTCTGATTGTCCCAACTGTAGGCCACCTTATAATCGGGATGACCACCGCGATAAACGTACTGATCAAAGAGGAATAATAAATTGTAGCCGGTCGCTTTTTCGATCGCCCGTAATAAGTCCACGGTTTCCACGGTTTTATGGGCATTATCCCGGACAAAAGTATGAATCGCTTTTGCGAATAAATCTTCCCCTAAAATAGAGCGGATCATGTGATAAACACAAGCACCTTTTTCGTAGAGATGACGATCATAAAGTTCGATAGCTTCTCGATAAACATGAGTAACAATCGGACGACGATAGCGGGAAGTATCTTCTTCTAAATAACTTCTTGCTTCCCCTAATAAATAATAACTAGCAGCTGCTTTTCCGTATTCCGATTCTGTCCATAAAACCTCAGAATAGGAAGCCATTCCCTCTTTAATCCAAGCGTGAGACCAGTGTTTAATCACCACTAAATCACCGAACCATTGATGAGCTAATTCATGGGCAACTAAGCTTTCTGTCCAAGTATGATCAATGCTGGCTCTTTGATCAATTAAACAGCGATCGGTTAAAATTGTGGTGGAAGTATTTTCCATCCCACCAAAGATAAAATCATCTACACAAACTTGCGCGTATTTAGGATAGGGATAGGGATAACCAAACTTTTGGCTAAAAAACTCGATCATGCGGGGAGTTTTACCCATACTTCTTTGTCCCTCTTCTTCCCGTCCTTTTTCCACATAATAAGTAACGGGAACACCATTCCATGAGTCGCATAATTCGGCAAAATCTCCCACCGCAAGAGTCATTAAATAGGTAGGATGAATTTGCTTTTGTGACCAGTGATAAATTCTGTCTTCACCAACGGTTGCCACCGAGATTAATTCCCCGTTAGAAATAGCGATATAGGGTTGGGGAATTTTAACCCGAATTTCGGAGGTAGTTAATTGACCGGGGTAATCAAAACAGGGAAACCAAAAGCGAGAATCTTCATCTTCTCCCTGGGTCCAAACTTGAATCGGTTTATCGGGATAATATTCATCAGGTCCGATAAAATATAATCCCCGCTGTGGTTGCTTAACCTGATAGTTAATCGTCAGGATAATCGGTTTATCGGTGGTGGGTTGTAACAGATGAATGGTCAGGAGAGAACGATCATAGTCAAAGGGTTGACTGATACCTTCAATGAACACAGAATTAATATTTAGATTCACCGCATCCAGAGTTAAACTGCTAATTCCCTGACGAATGGGGGTGAGGGTAATCTGACAGCTGCCCTGAAAACTTTGTCGGGGAATATCAATAATTAAATCGAGAAAAATATGATTAACTTGTCCGGGTCGATCGGGGTTATAATGGGGTTTAGCCCCCGGTAATTCAAAGGGTTGACGCTGATTATTTTCCGTGTCGATGGTGAGATGAGACATATTAGCCCTAACTTGCTGATTTTTGTCCGGTAAACTTAAATTAACACGATCGGTCGTCCCTTTCCTTGCTAACAATAATCCCACCCCTATGAATCTCCCCTCCTTTCTCTGGTTATGGAAAATTGCCGCTTGGTCGATGGGATTTGCCCTCTTTGCCTATTTTTTACTAGCGGTTTCGGGGGTAAACATGGGTTATCGACGACTCGCGGGCCAATCTCGACCACAATGGTTAAGATCCTTTCATCTCCTCAGCGGCCTGATCATGGTTGCTTTGGTCTTAATTCTGCTGGGAATCGGATTAGTGGGAACAATCGGTCATTATGGCAGTTTAGGCCACTCTTCCCACCTGATAGCGGGTTTATCGGTGGTTTTTCTGGTTTTTGTTTCGGCAATTACCGGCCTGAACATTACCACTCGTCCACCTCTAGCGCGGTCTCTCCACATCGGCACTAATCTTTTATTGTTTCTTGGTTTTCTTTTTGTTACCCTAACAGGATGGGATGTGGTCCAAAAATATCTACAATAAAAATAGTCGGCGATCGAGTGGAGACTGTTCGATCGAGAAAAACTAGCCATCTCATCCCGAAAAATCGCTTTTTAGTGACAGAATACTCACCCCCAAATCATTATGCAAACCGTCGAATCACAAACTATTAACACGATGTCAGTGCCAAAAAAAGGGCTACCAGTAACAATTATTACTGGGTTTCTTGGTAGTGGTAAGACTACCCTCCTCAATCATATTCTCAGCAATCAACAGGGATTAAAAACTGCTGTTCTTGTCAATGAATTCGGTGAAATCGGTATCGATAATGAACTGATTATCAGCAGTGATGACAGCATGGTAGAATTAAATAATGGCTGTATTTGCTGCACGATTAACGAGGATTTAATTCAAGCAGTTTATAAAGTTCTCGAACGTCCCGAAAAAATCGATTATTTAGTCGTAGAAACCACGGGATTAGCCGATCCTTTACCGGTAGCTTTAACCTTTTTGGGGACGGAATTACGGGAAATGACCCGTTTAGATTCCATTGTCACTATGGTGGATTGTGCCAATTTTAGTCTCGATTTATTCAACTCGCAAGCGGCCTTAAGTCAAATCACCTACGGTGATATTATTGTTCTCAATAAAACCGATCTAGTGGATGAAGGGGATGTGGATTCTTTAGAAATAAGAATCCGGGACATGAAGGAAGGAGCGAGAATTCTTCGTACTAGCAAAAGTCAAGTCCCTTTACCCTTAATTCTCAGCGTCGGACTATTTGAATCGGATAAATATTTCGACACAGAAGAAGAACACCACGACCATGATCACCACGACCACGATCACGACCATTGCGATCATGATCACGACCATGATCACGATCATGATCATCACGACCATTCCAATCATTTAGAGGTGGATGGATTTACTTCTATTTCCTTTGCTAGTGACCAACCTTTTTCGATTCGGAAGTTCCAATATTTCCTCGATAATCAGTTACCAGAAAGCGTTTTCCGCGCTAAGGGTATTCTCTGGTTTGATGAAAGTCCTAAACGTCATATTTTCCACCTTAGTGGTAAACGTTTTACCCTCGAAGATGACGAATGGAAAGGTAGTCCGAAAAATCAGCTAGTTCTTATCGGTCAAAATCTCGATCATGAAACCCTAAAAGAACAGATTAACAATTGTCTCAGTTTACCTGCTGTCAATCGCGGTAAAGGATTTGGGAAATAAACCCCGCTTTGTAAATCTACTAAGTTGAGATTTTTAAGGGGAAACTCTCTGCTAAAGTCGGGCGTTACTTTCGATTTTTTCCCTCAATCCAAGCTTTTGGGGGGTTCTACCCCCCAAACCCCCCGTTGGGGGCGTGGCGCCGCCCCCAAACCCCCCGCGCATTAGCTTTTCGGTGGGATGCTTACAGGCAGCTGCTGATCCATTTGTCATCATCTAAAAGTCACCGATAATTGCTGATTGTCGGTATTTCTGCCTTCCTGACTCCTGACTTTAATGACAATTTTTGATTTTTACAAGAGGTCTATTGACCTTCTTGGGGTACTTTTCCTCCTAAAGATTCCACGATCAATCGAGTATTTTCTTTCAGCATTTTTACATAACTATCCCCTCCAGTACCCACTGCGCCGATCGAATCAGAATATAATTGTTGTGGTGCTAATTTCACCCCCGCTTCTTCGGCTACAGTGGTAATTAAAGCGGGATTAATAGTGGTCTCGGCAAAGATAGCAGCAACCTGAAGATTTTTAATAGCATCGGCTAGATTTTTCAATGTTTGGGCGCTAGGTTGTTCTTCGGTACTAATGCCAATTAAAGTTCCCGCAACTTTTAAACCGTAGGCATGAGCATAATACTGAAAAGCGTCATGAGTGGTGACTAATTGCCTTTGGGAAGGGGGGATAGTTTCAATAGCCGCAGTAATCCAGCGATCAAGATTTTCTAATTCTGCGATTAATTGGGCGGCATTTGCAGTAAAAATCTCTTTATCTTCGGGACTTAATTCAATCAATTGATCTCGGATTTTTTCCACCATGATTATCCCATTTTTCGCCGAACCCCAAACGTGGGGATCGGGGACTTTCTGCCCCTCTTTTGCCAGTTGTAAAGGCTTGATTGCTTCTCCCACGGCCACTTTTTTCGCCTTAATCCCCGTAGAATTGATCATTTTAATTAACCCCGGTTCGAGATTATAACCGTTATAGAGAATTAAATCGGCTTTTTCTAAAGCGACACTATCGGCGGGAACTGGTTCATAAACGTGGGGATCATCCCCCGGTTTTAAAATGTCTTGATGGTCAATTTCTTCACCGCCCACTCGTGCGGTTAAATCGGCGATAATTGTGCTAGTGGAGATTACCTTGGGTTTTTGGTTATCGGTGGTGTTAACCGAGGGATTACAAGCAACCAATCCCAAAAATAAACAGGATAAAATTAGTTTTTTCATCGGGAAATAGAGATGAGGGTTTAGAGGTTAGAGATGAGGGGAAATGGCATTGTTATCTATCTTGATTTTTTTCCTGACTAAAGACTCCTTTTACCATTAAAATAGAGAATAGAGAAGGTGTAAATTCAAAAGACATGGATAACCAAGCCCCGATTAAACTACCGAAAACCAGCGAATCCGACCACCTCAAGCGCATTCGTCACACCACCTCCCATGTTATGGCCATGGCGGTGCAGAAATTATTCCCGAAAGCCCAAGTTACTATCGGGCCTTGGACTGAAACTGGATTCTACTACGATTTTGATGTGCCAGAACCTTTTACCGATAAGGATCTCAAGGAAATCAAAAAAGAGATGGTCAAAATTATCAATAAAAAACTGCCGGTGATTCGCGAGCAAGTTTCTCGGGAAGAGGCGGAAAAGCGCATTAAAGCGATTAATGAACCCTATAAGCTGGAAATTCTGGCGGGAATTCAAGAACCCATCACCCTCTATCATCTTGGTGACGCTTGGTGGGATTTGTGCGCCGGTCCGCACCTAGGCAATACAAGTGAACTAGACGTTAAGGCGATCGAATTAGAGACGGTAGCGGGTGCTTATTGGCGCGGGGATGAGAATAAAGCCCAATTACAGCGCATTTACGGCACAGCCTGGGAAAATCCCCAACAATTAGCCGAATACAAGCGCCGTAAGGAAGAAGCACTGAAACGAGACCATCGCAAATTAGGCAAAGAATTAGGTTTATTTATTTTCTCTGATTCTGTCGGGCCGGGGTTGCCTTTATGGACACCCAAAGGAACTTTAATTCGTTCTTTGTTAGAAGATTTTCTCAAAAAAGAACAGTTAAAACGCGGTTATTTACCCGTAGTTACTCCCCATATTGCTCGCGTGGATTTGTTTAAAATTTCCGGTCACTGGCAAAAGTACAAAGAAGATATGTTTCCCATGATGGCGGACGATGAGGAATCTGCTAGTAAGGAAATAGGATTTGTCCTCAAACCGATGAACTGTCCTTTTCATATTCAAATCTATAAAAGTGATTTGAGATCTTATCGGGAATTGCCGATGCGTTTGGCAGAATTCGGCACAGTTTATCGTTACGAACAATCGGGAGAATTGGGAGGATTAACTAGAGTTCGCGGTTTTACCGTCGATGATTCCCATTTGTTTGTCACTCCCGAACAATTAGACAGGGAATTTTTAAGCGTTGTTGATTTAATTTTGACGGTGTTTAAGAGTTTACAATTAAAGAATTTTAAGGCGCGATTGAGTTTTCGTGACCCTGAATCGGATAAGTATATCGGTTCCGATGACGCTTGGGAAAAGGCACAATCAGCGATTAGAAAAGCGGTGCAAACTTTGGGGATGGATTATTTTGAAGCCCCCGGAGAAGCGGCTTTTTACGGTCCAAAATTAGACTTTATTTTCCAAGATGCCCTCGAAAGAGAATGGCAGTTAGGAACGGTACAGGTAGATTATAATTTACCCGAACGTTTTGAATTAGAATACGTTGCCGAAGATGGTAATCGTAAACGTCCGGTGATGATTCATCGCGCACCTTTTGGTTCTTTGGAACGTTTAATCGGTATTTTAATCGAAGAATACGCAGGCGATTTTCCTCTTTGGTTAGCCCCTGTCCAGATACGATTATTACCGGTTAGTGATAGTCAATTGGATTACGCTAAAGAGGTGACAGCGAAAATGCAACTATTAGGAATTCGCGCCGAAACCGATACCAGTGGCGAACGTTTGGGTAAAATGATTCGCAATGCTGAAACTGCAAAAATTCCCGTGATGGCAGTGGTGGGGGCAAAAGAAATGGAAAGTAATAGTTTAAGTATTCGCACCCGTGCCACGGGCGATTTAGGAGTAATTAGCGTTGAGGAAGTGGTGGCAAAATTAGAAACTGCCATCCAAAATCACGGTAATTTTTAAGCGTTTGCTCATCTCATTCTATGGGGCAGAAAATATTTCTGTCCCAGTCTTTTTTTCCTTTAGGTATCATCATCTTTTTTAAAGGGATTTTCCCCAATGCCTAGGCCTTTTTTGCTCTGTTTTAAGTCTTTCCAGAGGGCTTTAATTTTTTGGTAGGCTTCTAGAGAACTGATTTTGCCCCCCGTTTCCAGATTACAAATAAAACTGACTTTTTGGGCAAATTCCTGTAAATTGGCGTTAAATAGCAAGTTTTCTGGCTTAAATTCTCCATGGTAGGGGGCGCGAGGATAGAGAAAATTCTCCTTGCGGCGATCGGGGAGATTCGGGTTATCATCGTTAGGAGGATTCTGGTTCATAGGGCGACGGCGGGTAATTTTGCGGAATTTCTTTAGATTTTTCGGTAATGGTAATGGGAGATAATATCAATTGTTGGCTATCATCGAGGATTCAAGTAAAAACTGGGCCGATTCGCCAAAAGTTGACCCTGGTATCGTGACACTTTTTGGTTATAGGTTAAGGCTCGGTCTCAAAATGCTGGCAGTTATCTTTAAGCAGCAATTATACATTATTTTTTCTCAACAATCATCTCCCTGATGATCTAAAATTTTTATCTAGGTTGATCGCCAAAATTTACTGCTGCCACTATCTGATTAACCATCGATTTTATTCTATCAATTGCCGAGGATGATAACTATGGAAAAACTCTATGAAGGTAAGGCCAAAATTCTCTATCAAACCGATGATCCCGATATTCTCCTCACTTATTACAAAGACGATGCCACCGCTTTTAATGCCCAAAAACGCGGGCAAATTGTTGGCAAAGGGGAAATTAACTGTACTGTCTCCACTGCCCTATTTAAATGGTTAGAATCCCTAGGAATACCTACCCATTATATCGATCGCCCTAGTTCTAGGGAAATGCGCGTCAAGGCGATTAAAATCATTCCCTTGGAAGTAGTAGTCAGAAATATCGCCGCCGGGAGTTTGTGCAAGCAAACGGGATTAAAGGAGGGGAAAGTTTTACCTTTTCCTCTTGTAGAATTTTACCTCAAGGATGATGCTTTGGGCGATCCTTTGTTAACGCCCGATCGCATAAAAGTTATCGATATTGCCAGGGAGGAGCAAGTCAATCAGTTACGAGATTTAGCCCTGCAAATCAATCAATATCTGCAAGAATTTTTCGATAAGTGCCAGATTATTCTCGTCGATTTTAAGTTAGAATTTGGAGTTGATAAAACGGGCAAAATTTATCTAGGTGATGAAATTAGCCCCGATACCTGTCGTCTCTGGGATAAAACCCAAGAGGATGCTCAAGCGCGTATTCTCGATAAGGATCGTTTTCGTCGCGATTTAGGAGATGTGGAAACTGCCTATCAACAAGTACAAGCAAGAGTTTTACAACAGATAGAGAGTTTATAACCGTAGGGTGTGTTAGCGAGCGCGTAACGCACCTTAATTGAGATTAGCAATTTAATAATTTATGTCGAGAAGAATTATTGGGTTAACAGGGGGAATAGCTTGTGGTAAATCCACGGTTTCTCATTATTTAGAAAATATCTACAAAATTCCCGTCCTTGATGCGGATATTTATGCTCGGGAAGCAGTGGAAAAAGGTTCGGCAATTTTAGAGAGAATTTTGGCGCGTTATGGCAGAAAAGTTAAAACTGAGGATAATTCCCTTAATCGCCAACGGTTAGGAGAGATTATTTTTAATAATCCCGAGGAAAAAATCTGGTTAGAAAGTCAGATTCATCCCTACGTTAGAGAATGTTTTAAGCGGCATTTAGAGCAGTTAGAAGCCCCGATAGTTGTTTGTTCTATTCCTTTATTATTGGAAGCCAAATTAACCCATTTAGTCACGGATATTTGGGTGGTTTATTGCAGTTTCGAGCAACAAATTCAACGCTTAATGACTAGAAATAACTTAACTAGAGAACAAGCGATCGCTCGGATTAATAATCAAATGCCTTTAGCCGAAAAAATTGCCTTAGCTGATATTGTTTTAGACAATTCCGGAGATTTAGAAGCTTTATATACCCAGATCGATCGAGCTATACAATAGGGATTAATCTTAAAATAACCAGGCAAATTTTCCCACCCCGAATTTTACATAGAGAATGATTGCCAAAACCAATAAAAATAGAAAGCCAATAATTAATAAATAGTCTTTATTGGTTAAGATTGATTCCTGTAAAAATGTGCGATCGGGATCACCAGAGAAAGCTTTAGCTTGTAAAACTACCTCTAATTTTTGCGATTTAGCCATAGCGTTTAAAATTAAAGGTACAGCGATGGAAGCATAAATTTTTCCTTTTTGTAACCAACCCATTTTTTCTATTGCTAATCCCCGTAATCTTTGAGCAGAAATAATCGATCGAGATTCTTCTACTAGGAGAGGAAATAAGCGCAGGGTAGAGGAAAAAATAAAGACTATTTTGTAGGGAATTCTGGCTTTAGTTAAACTCACCATCATCTGATTTATATCAGTGGTAAAAATAGCGAGGGGAATAATTAAAACCATGGTGAGAGTTTTAAAGATCACATTTAAACCGTAGAGGGTTCCCTCGACAGTCATTTGAGCAGAACCGATAGTTAATAAGGGAGTTAATTCAGTTTTTCCCGTTAAAGCTTTTACCTGTTCCACATTAAAAAATCCCATGGTAATTAATAAGAATAGATAAAAAGGAGCCATGAATTTGAAAATAGTGAGGAGATAAGACCATTTTACCCCCGCCCAGAGACAAGCTAAAGCGACAATAAGAGTTAGAAAACCGCCAGCGAGGGGACTTTCCCAAGTAAAAGCGATGAGAGTAACCACGATCATCATGGTTAATTTGGTCCGAAAATCTAGGCGAGTAAAAGGAGAATCTCGATCGACGGTTTGCCAGTTAAATGATTGCATAATTAAGAAAAAAGTTAGTAAGGGAATGAGTTAATTACCCATCCCCATCAATCCCCTAGGAAGGGTTAGTAATTCTCTTCATTTGCTCTTGAATTTCGGGGTTATAAATCTGGAGATAATTCCAATAATTACCAAACACCGATTCTATATAACCCTTAGTTTCTCTAAAGGGAATATTCTCGACAAATTGATCGGGATCGCTAAAATCAAAACGCTGTCTCCATTTAGAAACTGCCCCAGGTCCTGCGTTATAACTAGCCACGGCAAAAAGTGAATTTCCGGCGAATTTGCCATGGGTATAGTCGAGATACCATGTCCCCATCATAATGTTATCTTCGGGATTAGTTAAAGAATAACTTTTATTGCCAGTATTACCCGCGATATATTTACCGGTATCGGGCATAATTTGCATTAATCCCACTGCCCCCACAGGAGAACGAATTTCTTTTTCAAAGCGGGATTCTTGCCGGATTAAAGCCGTCACGAGCAGGGGATTTAATTGTCTATCTTTTGACCATTCCAGGATAGTATTGTAGTAGGGAAAGGGGAATAAAGCGTGCCAGTATTTATCATTTTGTCGCAGGACTTTCCATGCTTCCCTTTCCTCCGGGGTATCTCTTTCTCGCAAGCGCCAAATCAGGTTAATTCCTTCTAAATTTTGATTGCGAGAGAGTTTATAGACACCGAGGTTAAATTGTTCGTCAACGGTTAAATTCCAAGGATCGACAATTTCTGCTTGGAAGAGATTCCAAGCGTCCGTATCTTCACCAATTCGATATAATTCCTTGAAAGCTTCCGAACCGGCGGGGGGATCGTTACGAGTGGCGGGTTTGACGGTGGTAGGATTATAGGAGCGGACAGTGGTAAAATCCCCCACGTCCCAACCTAATAAAACCGCCGAGCGCCAAGCATAATAGGAATGGGGATGACGAGAAATAGTGTAGGTAAAAGCTTGTTTTGCTTCTTGGTTTTTGCCGAGTTTTTGCGCCCATTTTCCCACCCAAAAGGCCGCTTTCGGAGCAGTTTGACTATCGGGATTATTAACCGCAATTGGCTGCGCCCACTGCCACGCCTTGGCGTAATCACCGGATTTAGCGGCTCTTTGGGCCATTAACCAGCGATAATCGGCGGCTTCGTCGGATTTTGGGTATTTATTTAATAAAGTCTGCCATGTTTGACTAGCGGCTTGGGCATTAGTTGATTCCAGTAATTTGGCTTTCGCTTCTAAAGCTTCCGGAGCGCGATCGGGAAATTGCTTGACAATGCGATCAAGATATGCTATGGCATCGCGGTTAGGAGAAATCTGGGCGAGTCGCAGTAATCCTAAACCGGTTTCTGGGGCCTGGGGATAGGTTTTAATTAATTTTTGGTAAGCGCTGCGAGCTTCTGGCAGTTTTTTGGCAATGTGTAGCCCGCGGGCGTAACGATAGGCTTGTTCGGGGCTAGGAGTGGCTTTAGCATAGGCTTTATAGGCTTTTTCGTACAATCCCGACTGCCAATAACCCGCCCCAATCATTGCCCAATCCGCCGGAGTTAACTGCTCGGCGTAGTCTTTCACCAAACGATCGCGGGCTTGATTGAGGGTAGGATCAAAAGGATTAGCCTTGGCTAACTGCAACCATAAGGGAAATTGATCGGGATTTTCTTGAAGACGTTGGCGAATTAAAGCCAAAGTACGCGGGTGTCGGGGGTATTCCCTGAGCAATTTTTCCTGATAACTGGGGTCGTATTTGCCCAAAGAGTAGTAAGCTTCGGCCACTACGGGCGATTGGGGATAGGTTTCCAGTAATTTTTGCCAAATTTCTTGCGCTTTTTCCCTATCATTGGTTAATTCGTGGGCGCGTCCCTGTTTGAGGAGAATCTGGGGAGCGAGGACAGGATATTGTTTTTCTAAGCCTTCTAATTGTTTTAAAGCCGGACCGCCTTCATATTTTCTCAATAAATCCATAGCCAAGAGATAGCGGGCGCGACTACGATCTAAAGAGGGCGCGTTGGCATCAGCAACATCTTTTAACTTGACATCTCGCTCGGTTTGTGGTAAAGAAGCGCTATCAACCACGGCAGAGGGTTGGTTAGGATCTTGACTAGGAACCGAAGCACTATTGCGATCGAGCCAAGGGAGAATTTTCGGGTGAAAGAGAAAGAGACTGGTGAGAGTAAAAAGGGCAACCCCAGAACCTAGTCCAAGAATGAGCGGGGTGTGAGGGGGGAATTTCTTAAACATTACCTTATTAAAGACAGCAACTCAACATACATTATCAGTGATCGTGGTGACAGGTTGTTTGTTTCAATCAGGTTGGGGGTTGTTCAGTTATCAGTAAGCAGTTATCAGTAATCAGTGAACTGAAAACTCCCATCTGATCACTGGTAACTGATCACTGATCACTGAGATATGGTACGCTAAACAGGATTTAACTATTATTAATGATTGCTATGAAACAGCGCGGCGTGACGGTTTGGTTAACAGGATTGAGCGGTGCGGGGAAAAGCACGATTACCGAGGCATTACAGGCAAAATTAATCGCTGAAGGTTATTCAATTGAGGTTCTCGATGGCGATATAGTGCGGACGAACCTCACCAAAGGTTTAGGATTTAGTAAAGAGGATCGCGATGAAAATATCCGTCGCATTGGTTTTGTGTCTAATTTGCTCACCCGTCACGGTGTGATTGTCCTAGTTTCAGCTATTTCTCCCTATCGTGAGATTCGTGAGGAAGTACGGGGAAAAATTGGCAGTTTTGTCGAAGTTTTCGTGAATGCTCCCTTAAGCGTCTGTGAGGATCGCGATGTGAAAGGATTATATAAAAGAGCGCGTGCTGGCGAAATCAAGTCTTTTACGGGAATTGATGATCCCTATGAACCACCTTTTAACCCAGAAGTGGAATGCCGCACTGATTTAGAGACTTTAGAGGAAAGTGTCGCCAAAGTCTGGAACAAATTGACGGAATTAGGCTACATTAATCAAGCTGTGGCGGTTTAATCCCAGAATAACTTTGTATTATTGGAAAATATCGTAGGGACGTGGACTAAAAACGTCTCTACCCCCCGATTAACCCCTTAAACAAATTTGTCAGTTAATCTCCTTTTCTTCAGTACCTAAGCAAAGTTAATTATACCTCTCCCTAACCCTCTGGCCAAAGTGCAAGACTGTCTAAACAGTAATCAGTGATCAGTAAACAGTAAACAGTGAAAAGACAGTAGGAAACTTCTATTTAATACTGCCCACTTAAAACTTAAATCTGATAACTGATAACTGATAACTGTCTCGACTAGCAAATTAATTTTGCAGGAATACTTAATAAGTAAGTATTTATAATTGAAGAGAAGATAGATTTTGCCTTTGATCCCCCCTTAATCCCCCCTTAATAAGGGGGGTGCCGACAGTTTTTAACACCTACCTACATATTTAAAGGCGATAAATTATTTTGAAATCTCGCTCTAGTTATTGGAACCTCATTCCCTATCTCCGTCCCCAAACCCAAACAATTATTTTGGCGTTCATCTGTACGATCGGATTTACGGTATTTTGGCCGATTTTAGCTTGGTTAGCCGGACAAATGGCCAGATATATCGGTGAGGGAAATGTGCAAGCATTGGCGACACTTTCGGGGGTGGGGGCAGTGGTTTTTTTACTGCGGGGAATGTCTCAGTATGGGCAAGATTCCCTGATGGCAAAAGCTTCTTTAAAAATTGCCCTAGAATTAAGAAAAAAAGTTTATGCTCATCTGCAAACCCTCGGATTAAATTACTTTGAAACGGCAAAAACTGGTGATTTATCCTATCGTTTAACGGAAGATATCGATCGCATTGGGGAAGTAATTAACAAATTTTTCCATGATTTTATTCCCTCAGCCTTACAGTTAATTGTCGTCTTTGCCTATATGTTTATTGTTAACTGGCAATTGACAATCGCTGTCATTATTATCGCTCCTTTGTTAGGAGTTTTGGTGGGATTTTTTGGTGAAAAATTATTACAATATGCTCGTCGCGCCCAAGCGAAAATATCTAACCTTTCTTCGTTATTAACCGAAGTTTTTGGCGGTATTCGTGTGGTGCAAGCTTTCGCAGCTGAAGATTATCAAACCGAGCTTTTTGCTCAAGAAGCGGAGGAAAATCGCCGCGCTCAATACCTATCGGAATCCACCAAAGCTTTACAATACGTCGTGGTGGGATTTTTGCAAGCGATGGGAGTTATCTTTTTATTCTTCCTTGCGGGTTGGCAAATTTCCCAAAAGAATTTAACTGGTGTTGACTTTGTTAGCTATGTGGCGGCGGTGGCAATGTTAATCGATCCCATCGCCCATATTACCAGTAATTATAATCAATTTAAACAGGGTCAAGCCTCCATGGATCGGATTTTTGAATTGTTAGCTATTCTGCCAACAATTACCGAAAAACCGAATGCGATCAATCTGCCACTCCATAGCAAAGAAGTTGAATATTGTCAAGTAAATTTTTATTACAATGAGGACAGACAGGTTTTAAAAAATATTAATTTTACTGCACACGCTGGCGAAATGATTGCTTTAGTGGGAGCATCGGGAGCGGGAAAAACCACTTTAGTTAATCTTTTATTGCGTTTTTATGACCCCACTGCCGGCAAGATTTTAATCGATGGGGTGGATATTCGTGATGTGACTTTAAAAAGTCTCCGGCGACAAATTGGCGTAGTTTTACAGGAAAATATTCTCTTTTCTGGTACTATAGCCCAAAATATCGCTTTTGGCCAGGGAGATTTTAATCTGCAAGAGGTGGAAAAAGCGGCAAAAATCGCCAACGCTCATCAATTTATCGGTGAACTTTCCCAGGGTTACTATACCTATGTGGGAGAAAGGGGTGTTAATTTATCGGGTGGACAAAGACAAAGAATCGCCATCGCGCGAGCGGTTTTATCTAATCCGAGAATTTTAATTTTAGATGAAGCGACTTCGGCGCTCGATTCGGAATCGGAAGCTTTAGTGCAGGAAGCTTTAGAAAGAATTATGACGGAGCGCACAGTATTTGTTATTGCTCACCGATTAGCAACTGTCAGAAAAGCTAACCGTATTTTAGTTTTAGAAAAGGGTGAAATTATCGAGGTGGGTAATCACGAGGAGTTATTAAATCTTAATGGTCGTTACGCTCAATTTCATGCTAGACAATTTCAAGATTAGTCTATTTGGCGTTAAGAGTTGGGCATTATTTCTGATTTTATCACTCAAGCCAAGTTTTTGGGGGGTTCTACCCCCCAAACCCCGGAGCGCATTAGTTTTTCGGTGGGATGCTTACACGCGGTTGTTCATATATTTGTACTAATTTAAGAGTCACCGATATAGCAGTTATCTTAATGGTGAGGTAGGAAGTTTTCGTTTTGGAAAGTCAGTTGCGGAATTAGGTTAGACTTCATCTTTAGGGAAAACGCTGTAAGCATCCAGACAGAATTAATTATAGATATTTTTCCGTTCCCTCTACTTAGGGTTTTTTTCGGGGAATTCCTCGCAAGGCTAAAACATCATCGAGGGTGGAACAATAGTTTTTTAAACCAAAATCAGCAGGAGTATAGGTTTTAATGTGGGTGAAGTGGCGATAATTCATGGCAAAGCGGTCCCATGCTTCCATCTGCAAGTTAAAAACTTTGATAAAAAAGTTAGCAATGGTTAAAGATAAAGGAATGCGAAAGTAGATTTTTTTGTTTAAATAAGTACAGATTTCCTCCACTGCTTGGTTAGCTGTTGTCCGTTGATTGCCTAGGACAATTTTGCTTTCTGGTGCGGGATTTTCGATTAAATAATTCACCACTTGAGCTATATCTTTGGCATGGATAAAATGAAAACTGCCATCAGCTTGAAACCAACGCACTAAACCGATATATTTCAACACATCCGGTAAACCACCATAGATATGAGAATAGGGTTTATTTTCGTCACCACCTAAGACAAAAGTGGGGTATAAAGTGATAATTTTATCGGCAATTTCTAGGTCAGTAAATTTGCTATAACAAATATATTTGGTGCGGATATAATTAGTTCCTATTTCCCCAGCTTCTGGCAAAAGTTGGTTATTTTGATTGAGAATGCTGGCAGTAGAAAAATAGAGGACTTTCTTGCAGATTTGAGCATCTAAATAACTAATTAATTCTAGGGTTTTTACCACATTAATCTGATAACTTTCCTCCTCTCCTCCCCAACTGGTAGCGATTAAAACCGCTATATTTATTGTTTTTAAAAGCTCGGCATATACCTCGATATTTTCCATATCGCCTAAAAGTATATGAACATTTGATCGCCCTTCGTAACTAAATTTTAACTTCTCGGCATTACGCACTAAAAAATATAATTCATAGTCGGGATTTTCCAGTAAAATCTCAGCGATATAATGCCCAATACAGCCACTCACACCCGTTAGAAATATTTTTTTCATTATTTTAATTGATACGGCAGAATTTAGGGGACAGTTTGAAAGTAAAAAGGGAATCAAGAGTTCGGATTTTGGAGAGCTGCATCTAAACTTTGCAGAAATATCAAAAATGAGTAATGGTCAGTGACTCTTAAATTATTACAAATATATCAGCAGCTGCGTGTAAGCATCCCACAAAAAAACTAATGCGCTCCGGGGTTCGGGGGAGGCGCTTCGTCCCCCGACGGGGGGTTTGGGGGGTAGAACCCCCCAAGAGTCTGGGTTGGAAACAAACAACCTAGAAAGCACAGTTTTTCAACAGAAGTTATCAGAGAATCCCAACTTAGTAGATTTACAATTATGAGATGCACTCTTAGGTGTTGGGTGTTAGAGACGATTTCCTTACCTCCTAACCCCTATTCCCTAAACCTTGATCACGACATACTAGGCGTGAACTGCTAATAATTTATCCGCTTGTTTAGCAGTTTCAAAGAAGAAACGCACGTTATCTTCAGGAGTTCCCACCAAAACACCATGACCTAAATTAAGAATATGACCTTGATTACCCGCTTTACGAATAGTATCAAGAATCCGCTCGCGAATAAAGGACTGGGAACCGAATAAAACCCCCGGATCGATATTACCTTGAACCATCATCGATTTACCTAAACGCTGTCTCGCTTCCGCCATATCCACGGTCCAATCGACGCTGACAATATCAACCCCCGATTGAGCCATTCTTTCCAAAACGCCAGCACTGCCACTAATGTAGAGAATTAAGGGTGTATCGGGATGGGTTTCTTTCACCAAACGAACTACTTTTTGTTGATAGGGTAAGGCAAAAACATCGTAATCTTGGGGAGTTAATTGACCCGCCCAAGAATCGAACATTTGCACTACTTGCGCCCCACAATCAATTTGATAACGGACATAGGTGGCGATCATATCCGCTAATTTATCTAAAAATTGGTGCAGTACCGAGGGTTCCGAAAAAGCCATCCCTTTAATCACAGAATAACTTTTAGAACCTTTCCCTTCCACTGCGTAGGCTGCTAAAGTCCAAGGCGCTCCGACAAAACCGAGGACAGTGGATTTATTTCCCACCTCTTGACGCAGGGTTTTTAAAATCGTTTTGATAAAAGGTAAAGACTGATCGGGATCGAGGGGATTAAGTTGGTCCACCTGCGCTTGAGTACGAATGGGAGAATCGATAATCGGCCCCTTACTTTCGATAATATCAAAGGGAATACCGATTCCCGCCAGGGGAGTGAGGATATCGGAGAACATGATCACCCCATCCGGTTGAAAAGCACGCCAAGGTTGCAGGGAGATTTCGATCGCTAAATCGGCATTTTCCGATCTTTCCCGAAAACTGGGGTATTTATCCCGCAATTCTCGATAAATCTGCATATAACGTCCTGCTTGTCTCATCATCCACACGGGAGGACGGGGTAAGATTTCTCCTTTGGCAGCGCGTAATAAATAAGGTATTTCAGGGGAGTCAGTCATATCAGGATGATTATTCTATTGCCTTTTCTACGGTATCATCCCCCGTACAGCTAATTTTTCTGGTTTTTCCTTAAGAATTGTTAACGAAAATTATCCCCCCACCTCCCCATCTCCGGTACTCCCCTGCTCCCTGCTCCGGCGCTCCCTGCTCTGGCGCTCCCTAATTCATAATTTATAATTCATAAGTAGGGAGGCACAATTATTTGTAGGATGGGTTAGCGGTAGCGTAACATGATCGGGCGTTGGGTTTCATGCTTCAAGCCAAGCTACGTTCATCTAATCCATAATTCATAATTTATAATTCCCACTCCCCAATTCATAATTCATAATTCATAATTCCCTCTCCCTGCTCCCCACCCTGGGATGAACTCGACGCAATCGCAAGGCATTCGTCACCACGGAAAGGGAACTTAAAGCCATGGCAGCACCGGCAATAATCGGATTGAGCAGAAAAGGGTAGAGGACTCCGGCAGCGATGGGAATAGCAATCAAGTTATAAATAAAAGCAAAAAAGAGATTTTCTTTGATATTTCGCATTGTTGCCCGACTTAACTCAATAGCGCTCACAATTCCCTGTAAATCTCCCGAAATTAAGGTTATATCGCTGGCGGCGATCGCTACATCGGTCCCCGTGCCAATGGCAATACCTAAGTCCGCTTGCGCCAATGCGATCGCATCATTGATACCATCGCCAACCATGGCGACAATTTTCCCTTTTTTCTGCAAATATTCGATTTTTTCGGCTTTTTCTTGGGGACGGAGTGCGGCAAAAAAGCGCCGGATACCCAACTCTCCGGCGATCGCCTCTGCGGTTTCGAGGTTGTCCCCCGTCATCATCATCACCTCTAAGCCCATTTTTTTGAGCTTGGCGACCACTGAGGAAGAAAAAGGTTTTAAAACGTCGGAAATGGCGATAACCCCCTCTAAACCCCCGTTAACCGCTATCCAAGCCACGGTTTTTTTCTGCCATTCCCAATCGTGGGCGACTTTTTTAAGAACTTTTGTTTCAACTCCTTGACGTTCTAACCATTGTTGTGTACCGATTTGCACGAAATCCGACCCGACTTTTCCCTGCACTCCTGCCCCAGTTATTGAGTCAAATTCGGTTACTTCTAGGGTTTTAATCTGGTTTAACTGCCCATATCTAACTATTGCTTCTCCTAACGGATGTTCAGAATGATTCTCCACCGATACGACTAACTGCAGCAGCGATAATTCCCGTCCATCCCTCACCCCCTCGCGAGTCAAGAAGTCCGTCACCGTTGGTTTACCCTGGGTGAGAGTTCCCGTTTTATCGAGGACAATGGTAGTGATGCCCTGGGCTAATTCTAAACTTTCGGCATTTTTAATTAAAATTCCCTGTTTTGCTCCCTGTCCTGTTCCCACCATAATCGAGGTGGGTGTAGCTAATCCTAGCGCACAGGGACAAGCGATAATTAGGACTTCCACCATTGTAATCAAAGCGAGGGTGAGATTACCCGTGCGGAGAATCCAAAATAGGAAAGTTATTACGGCAATAATCATCACCACCGGCACAAAATAAGCAGTCACTCGATCGACTAATCTTTGTATAGGTGCTTTTGATGCTTGCGCGGTTTGCACTAATCGGACAATCTGAGCTAAAACCGTATCTTTTCCCACCCGTAACGCTTGCATTTGTAGGCTACCGGTTTTATTAATTGTCGCACCGATTACCTGTTGATTGACGGTTTTTCGCACGGGTAAACTTTCCCCTGTCACCATCGATTCATCAATGCTAGAACTGCCTTGGATAATTATGCCATCGACGGGAATTTTTTCTCCCGGACGCACTAAAATTATATCTCCTACTTTCACCTCTTCTATTGGTATATCTAGCGTCTGTTCTTCCCTAATTACCCTAGCAGTTTTTGCCTGTAATCCCATTAATTGTTTAATAGCGGCGGCCGTTTCTTTTCTGGCACGTTTTTCAAAGAAACGACCGAGTAAAATCAGAGTAATGACGATAGCTGATGCTTCGTAATAGACATGGGAAGGAAACCCCTGTTTTTCGATAAAATCGCTCCCGAAGGTTAAAAACAGGGAATAAAAATAGGCGGCACTGGTTCCCAAAACTACTAAAGTGTCCATGGTGGCGGTGCGATTTTTAAAGGCTTTCCAAGCATTTTTGTAAAAACTTTGACCACACCAAAATTGGACGGGAGTAGCGAGAATTAATTGTAATAAGGGAGCGTGTAACCAGTGGGGAATAAAAGATAGAGATAAACCCGTCATCATCGGTAAAGAACCGATAAAAAGTATGATACTAATAACAATAGCGATCAATAGTTTAGGGAGAAGTTCTTTTTCTGGTCTGGATTCGAGATTAATTTCTGTTATCGGTGTGGCCTGGAAACCGGCATCCCTAACTTTTGCTTGAATAGTGTTAAGATCGGTACGCTTGGGGTCATAATCCACCTCCACCTGTTCCATGCCAAAATTAACTTGACATCGAATCACTCCGGGGATAGATTTAATTATCCGCTCGATCGAATTAGCACAACCAGCGCAACTCATCCCGACGAGTTTGAGAGTTTGATGGGTCATAATGTTAATAGCAGCGGAAGTCAGCAACAAAATCCCCTGCAGCAGAGTTCTATCTTTAGGATAAAATATTACCCTAGCTGCAGGGTCAAGAATCCTTTGTTAATTTTTCTGAATAGATATGAAGAAATGTCAAAAAGAGTGCTTGTATTTTCCTAACACAGCCTTAATTGTTATGGACAAATTTCAATTAACCCCACTCTGTTGCGTATCTTGACCTTGCACAGCGTCGGCAGCGGAAACACCATCACCCTGAAAACCAAAATACCATAAAGTAGCGGCAGCTTCAGCGCGAGTTACTGGTCTTTTTGGCTGAAATAGGGTAGTAAAACCAAAAACTCGCCGAATATTAGCTTGTTCGGCATTTTGAAAATCGGCATAAAGAGAGCGCACCAGCTGCGGGTTAATTTTATTAGTATCCTGAAAACCCCAAGTATTTTTAATCGTATCAAGATTGGCACTCGGTAAAGCTTTTCTGACATCTAATGGCACTTTCCAAGCGATTAAATCTTCCCGGGTTAAAGGAGCATTGGGACGGAATAAAAGGGCGCTACTATCCCCCGTTAAAGGAGAGGGAATTAAACCCGCTTCTGCTAATCCTTGAATATAAACATAATCGGTATCGTTATTTTTAACATCACTAAAAGTCGGGGAACTATTGGGAGTAGCTAAACGGATTTGTTTACCCGCTACATTAGCATAAATGGCATTATTAGCCTGTAACAACCAGCGAGCAAATTCTCGGCGCGTTATTGTATCATTAGGGTTAAACTGATTGTTATTACCTGTTAATACTCCTAATCTAGCTAAGTCTTGAATGTGGCTTTTTAAGGGATTAGGTAAGGATTCGAGATCGTTAAAACTGGTGGGATTAAGATTGGGTAAAGGGGAAGAAATAGGGGAAGAAATAGGGGAAGGACTAGGGGAAGCAATCGGGGTTCCCGTTGGACGATAATCAAGGCTATATTCGGTATTGGGAGAAGTGGCAGTTATGGTGATAGTTAATTCTAAATTATCTCGACGGGCCGTTAGGGTACTATTGACTCCTTCCCCAGAAAAGGGAGTAATAATTTCCCAATTATTATTAACTAATTCCTGTTGATAAAAAGCCTCGATCGCATTGCTGGGATCGTTGGATTGCCAACGAGTTTGTCCACCAGTATTATCAGGATTTGTCTGCACGGATAATAATTCTGATTGACTATATCGAGGAATTTCTGCGGGAAAATTTGCGGGTAATTGCTGGTTATTAGGAGAGTTTTCTGGTATGGGATTTGTTTGTAGATTAGGATCGGCAGCCAGACGATTTTCTAGGGCAGGATTGCCACTACAGGCTGCTAAAATGCCCAGCAGAGTGATCATTGTACTGTAGCGAATAAACTTACTCACGGTCTTTACCAATATTGTTTCCTTAGCTTTATCCTAGCCTATTTACTCAGGTTTTTGACTAGGGAAAATTCGGTGCCACCATTGACGTAATTTCCCCAGCAGAAATCCTCCTAACCCTTTTGTGTATTTCTCAAATTTGTAGTAAAATAAAATGTCGATTATATCCTGAGTGGAAAGATACTTGAGATAGGATACTCCTTGATCTATACGCACATCACTATATTCTAAATAAACTTTGCGACTGAGGCGATCGGATAAATTCCATTTTGGTTGAAAATATTCTTGCATCCTCTGTTGATAAGGGGCAAAACTACTCGATTTTCCCTGTAAATATTCCTCCATGTATTGACAAGCAATTTCGGCTCCTTTCATAGCATAGCGAATACCTTCCCCTCCTAAAAAGTTAACCGTAGAAACAGCATCACCAATCGCTATAATATTCGGTTCTTGATAATAAATATCTTGCAGATTGAGCGAATATTCTAAAATAGAGCCATGGATGTCGATTATATCATATTTAGAGAGATTTATGTAGGTTTGAATAATTTGTGTAATATAACTTTTTAAAGGCTTAACTTCATCAATATAAGGATGTTCTCCCTCTAACCAAGCAGCTCCTATTTTTAATTGCTGATTATCCATAGGAAAAATCCAGCCATAACCTTTAGGACTCCATTTATGACCGAGAAAAAATACTAAATTATCTTGATATTTTTGATAATCTAGTTCTGGCACAGTAATTAAATATTCAATGCCCACTGCTTTTAAAAAATCAGGTTTTTCTCGTCTGTGTTTATACATAACTGCTCTAGCGTATCCGGTAGCATCAACCAATAAACGAGTAGTAACTGTCTCGATTTCCTCACCTTTTGATTTCAAGAAAACAGTTAGCTTATCCTCCATCTGTTCATATTTCAGATAACGACAACCTAAACGAACTTCTCCCCCCCAACGCATCACTTCTGCGGCTAAAAACTCTCGCAATTTGGCAAAATCAAAAACTACCCCTAAAGGTTGCGGTGATGACCAAAAATGATGTATGCTGGTGGAGATAATTTCGATATTTTTCCAAAACCTAGCCACCACGGTTTCGGGGAGATTAAATTGTTCTAAAATTTCTAGGGGAGAAGCGGCACTAGAAAAATTATTATCTTGCCAACTAGAATGTTGTTCCACCAAAAGAACACGATAACCTTTTTCACTTAATAATCTGCCACAGTGACCTCCCGCCGGTCCCCCCCCAATAATTACTACATCATAATCCATGATTTACTCCCTCGGTTAATCTTGCTAACTTGCTTTTATTTTACCCTAAATGCCCTCTATTAAACCCCAAACTGGTTAAGCTTTTGTGCATCTAAATTTGATCCTCTTTTTAAACTGTTCCCCATTCTCTCATCGAAAGCCGACTAGCTTATGACATTTTTCTTATTATTAGTTACTTCCCTATCGCTGATAATTTGGTTATATTTAATCTTAGCCAGGGGACAATTTTGGCTATCTAACCAAAAAATTAATCCTGTCACTTCTCCCTTAACAAATTATCCAAAAGTCTCGGCAATTATCCCCGCACGAAACGAAGCAGACGTTTTACCCATCAGTTTAACATCCCTCTTTAAACAAGATTATCAAGGAGAATTTTCGATTATTTTAATTGACGATCAAAGCAGTGATGGTACGGGAAAAGTTGCCCAAGAAATTGCCGATAAATATCATAAATATGGCCAGATAACTATTATTTCTGGACAACCTTTAGAGATAGGATGGACGGGTAAATTATGGGCAATGAAACAGGGAATAACAGAGGCTACCGAGAAATTCGCTCCCGATTATTTTCTCTTCACTGATGCCGATATTGCCCACGCACCAGATAATTTAACCCAATTAGTTACTAAAGCAGTACAGGAAAAACAAGCTTTAGTTTCCCTGATGGTGTTGCTACGCTGTGACAGTTTTTGGGAAAAATTTCTCATTCCTTCCTTTGTTTTTTTCTTCGAGAAACTCTATCCTTTCCCCCTAGTTAATAACCCTAATTCCCCGATAGCCGCTGCTGCCGGAGGTTGCATTTTAATTCGCCGAGATATCCTAGAAAAAATTGGCGGTATTGAGATTCTTAAACAAGCTTTGATCGATGATTGTTCTTTAGCAATTGCGGTTAAAAAATATCTGCAAAATCACCCTGAAAATACTGAGAAATCCATCTGGTTAGGATTAACAGAAACCACCTATAGTCTCCGTCCCTATCCCGATTTAGCCAGCATTTGGAATATGGTAGCCCGCACCGCCTTTACACAACTAAATTACTCAACACTTTGGTTAATCGGGACAATTTTCGGGATGTTTTTAACCTATTTAGCCGCCCCCTTGGGTTTAATCTGGGGATTGGTCTTAAAAGAAGCATCAATCATCATAATTAGTGCCGTCACCTTATTACTAATCGCCCTTTCCTATAGCCCAACTTTAAGACTATATAAATTATCCCCTCTGCGGGCTTTAACTTTACCCCTAATTGCCCTCTTTTATAGTTTAATGACCGTCGATTCTGCCCTGCGTTATTGGCGCGGCCAAGGGGGGGGATGGAAAGGGCGAGTTTATCCTAATTAGCTGGAGCAAGCCTCAAGAATTCCTAACAAATTAACTAAGGAGTTATCTTATTGCTTGCTGCTATAAGCTTAATTTTCTTCGTCCAATTCTGGGGTTGGTTGTGGTAAACGAGCGATAAAATCTTTCATTTTGGGATGATTAAACATCTTCTCCGTGTCTTGCAGAAGAAGTTTACCCCAGAGATTTTCCTCTAAAAATTCCAGACTGACATAACGACTATCGCTAGTGAGAGCGGCCTGAGCTAATTTGATGCCCTCCTCGGTTTTCCCTTGACTATAAACGGCCACCGCAATAGCTAACTGAGGTTCCGGCTGTTTAGGATCAATTTTCAAAGCAGCCCGCCAATCTTTAAGAGCCGCTTCCTTATCACCCTGTTCGTATTTAACTAAACCGATATTATTAATAGCCGGCCAAAAACTTTTATCTTGACTAACAGCTTTTTCGTAAGCTGCAATCGCATCAGGATATTGTGCTAACTTGAGATAGGAATTACCGAGATCAAAAAGAGCGGGGGAGATATCGGGTTTCATTTGCAAACCCGCTTCAATCTGGGCAATAGCAGACTTGTAATCCTGATTCTGAAAATAGGCGCTACCGAGGGAAAATTTAATATTAGCTTGGGCATCGGCGGGAGCAAGGGACAAAGATTGATTTAATGCCTCGATGCCGGGTTGCACCTGATCGTCTTGCAGATATAAACTACCGAGAATAAACCAAGTTTGATAGAGATGGGGGGCCAACTGCACCGCTAACTTAGCCCTGGAAAGAGCCGCATCGGTACGACGAAAACGAGCTAATTGGATGGCATCCTCGGCGATTTCAATTCCCGCTTGTTCCATCTGTTCTAACTCTGGTTCGATGGTGTAGGGGAGTAGAGCTTGGGAAAAAGCCGGCGGGCTGCCAGCGACGAAAAAAATGAGCAAAGAAATGATTAATTGAAGTTTTGGCACAGTTTACCCCTGCGATAAGCCTTTTTTAATCAGTCTATCTCGCTTGGGAGTTGTTGGCTAAAGAAACAACAAAGGCAACTCTAGAGACGTTAGTATATAACCAATTAACTTTTGGCTGATCGATGGCAATAACCGTGTTGGGAAAATCAAATCGCCCCCTATTTTGGATATTCGGACTCATGGCTAGTGGTTTTCTGGCGGTGGGAGTGGTTTCTTATCGCTTGCTGCAAACACCTCCTCCTGCCCTAGAATTGGCGAAAATGACCGTTCCTGCTCAACGGGAAACCCTCGCTGTGGAAATTAAAGCTAGTGGTAGGGTGGAACCGATCCAAAGTGTCAACATTAGCCCGAAAAACCCCGGCCGATTAGTGCGATTATTGGTGGATCAGGGCATGATCGTTAAAAAGGGACAAACCCTCGCCGTCATGGATAATTTAGAGGTGTATGCCCAGGGGATGCAGTCAGAAGCGCATCTGCGGGAAGCTCTAGCCAATCTCGAACAGGCTAAACGCAGTATTCCCGAAGATATCCGGCAATTACAGGCCCGATTTTATCAAGCCCAGGCCAGTTATAAGCAATTAGAAGCCCGTTTAGCTCAGGCCAAAGAAAGAATTCCCAAAGATTTAGACCAGCTGCAAGCTCAGGTACAAGCAGCCCAATCCCGTTTTCGACTAGCAGAAAATCGGGTTAAACGCAATGAAAATTTAGTCCGGGAAGGGGCGATCGCTCAAGACCAATTTGATGCCGTCCTCAATGAATATCTCAATGCTAAGGCCAATTTAGACGAATCGATCCGCCGTTTGGAACAAGCGGATAAAACCGCTTCCCCAGAAGTAGCGGGAATTGAGCAGGAAATGATCCGAGCGGCAGCAGCGATCGCAGAAGCGAAATTTGCCCTCGAACAACGCCAAAAAACCCAAGAAACCGAGCTGGCTCGACTAGAATCATCTGTAGCGGCCGCTAGGGCTGATTTAGAGCAAGTTAAGATTCAATACCGCGATACGGTAATTACTGCTCCCTTTGATGGCATCGTCACCCAAAAATACGCCACCGAGGGTTCTTTTGTCACTCCCACCACTTCGGCCTCTAGTACCGCTTCCGCTACTTCCACCTCGATTATCGCCCTAGCATCGGGATTGGAAGTGATTGCTAAAGTGCCGGAAATAGATGTGGGTTTATTGCAGCGCGGCCAACCAGTGCGAATTGTCGCCGATGCTTTTCCTGAAGAAGTCTTTGAAGGTCGAGTTATTCTTGTGGCTCCTGAAGCGATTATCGAGGATAATGTTACTTCTTTTGAGGTCAGAATCGGTTTGGTGACGGGACGGGACAAACTCAAATCGAAAATGAATGTGGATGTAACTTTTGTCGGCCAGCAGTTAGATAATGCCCTCGTCGTGCCGACTGTCGCCATTGTCACCCGGGAAGGCAGGTCAGGGGTTTTAGTTCCCGATGCCGAAAATAAACCCAGTTTTAAACCCGTTTCTATCGGTTTGGTCTTGGACGATAAAACCCAAATTTTATCAGGTTTGGAAGCCGGAGAAAAGGTCTTTATCGATCTCCCCGAAGGAGCCGAAGATACCTCGAAAACTAATCAAAAATAATCAAAAATCTCAATAATTTTTCTTGACAAATATCTCCAAATTGTCTTTTTTATGATCGGGCAGGAGTCGGTCGTCAGGAGTCGGTCGTCAGGATTCAGGGGAGAGGATTCAGGGGACAGGAGATTATTTTATTTATTCTACCCACACCCCACACCCCACACCCCACTTCCTAATTCATAATTCATAATTTATAATTCATAATTCTCCTATATGTTTATCATCGAAAGTTTAAAAATGGCCGTCTCCACCCTAAGGGCCAATAAAGTGCGTAGCGGCCTGACCATGTTAGGAATTATCATCGGTAACGCTTCGGTGGTGGCCATGATCGGTATTGGCCAAGGGGCGCAAACCTTAGCCAATGACCAGTTTGCTAACTTGGGACCCAATACTCTTTTTGTGGTGCCGGGGTCGCGACAAGCACGCAATACCACTGTTAATTTACCGAAAACCCTGGTTTTAGCCGATGCTCAGGCGATCGCCGAACAAGTTCCCACCGTCGCTGAAGTCGCCCCGGAAATAAACGCTCGTTTCCTGATTTCCTATCGTAATCGCAACATGACGGCTCTAGTCACGGGAAGCACCCCAGAATACGCTTCTGTTCGCAATTTTACCCTGGAAAAAGGTCGTTTTATCAATAATATCGATCTAGCCCGCAACAAACGGGTAACGGTGATCGGCACTGAAGTGGCAGCGCAACTTTTCCCCACCCAAAATCCCCTCGGTCAACAGCTGCGGATCAAAAATCTCAGTTTTGAGGTGATCGGGATTTTAGAGGCGAAAGGCTCCTTTTTTGGCAATAATCAGGATGAAATGCTGATTATTCCCCTTAGCACCATGAACTCGCAACTGGTGGGCAAAACCTCTGCCTACGGTGTCGAGTTGAGTTGGATTAGTCTCACCGCGCGATCGGGGGAGGAAATCCGCGCCGCTAAGTTCCAAATCCAGAATCTCCTGCGTTTACGCCATAAAATCGTCGCTGAGGATGATTTTCGCGTCGAAACTGCTAAACAGATGATCGAAATCTTCGGCACGATTACCAAGGGTCTAACCCTACTTTTGGCTTTAATCGCTGGTATTTCACTAATTGTCGGTGGTATCGGGGTGATGAATATTATGCTGGTTTCGGTTTCGGAAAGAACCGGGGAAATCGGACTAAGAAAAGCGATCGGAGCCAGAGAACAGGATATTCTCTTACAATTCCTGATTGAATCAACTCTCGTTTCCATCGCCGGCGGTGCGCTTGGTATTCTCTTCGGTGCAGGAGCGATCGTTCTCGTCTCCAGTTTCTCTCCCTTATCCGCCACTGTTTCCGCCACCGCCGTCGCCCTGTCTTTGAGCGTTTCCACGGGTATCGGTCTCTTTTTCGGCGTTTTTCCCGCCTATCGTGCCTCTAAATTGGAACCGATTGTCGCCCTCAGAAGTGTCTAATGTTTTAAGGTTTTTTCGGGGACGTTTTTGGCAAGGATTGCTTTTATAGCTAAGTTGGGGTTTAATGTGTGGGACGGATTTTATAATCCCGATAACGACGATAATCATTGAGAATGCGATCGTGATCAAAGCATAAAGGTTGGGGGAATTCCCAGAGATGAAAAATCCCGACTTTTTTGGCATCATCGGCAGCGATCGGTTTTCCTTTTGCCGTGGCGATAAAAACGATACTAATGGTGTGTTGACGCGGATCGCGGTTAGGATCGGAATAGACGTGAAATTGCTCGATTAACTGCACCTGTAAGCTGATTTCCTCGTAAGCTTCCCGAATTGCCGCCGTTTCCACCGATTCACCGTAGTCCACGAATCCCCCCGGAATTGCCCAACCAAAGGGCGGATTTTTTCTCTCAATTAGTACGATCGGACGATGGGGCGAGTCGATCAGTTCGATGATAATATCAACAGTGGGGGCAGGATTGCGATAGGTTGTCATTTTTTTCAGTTGTCAGTCAACATTTATCGGTAATCGGTGAATAATTTCATTTAAGACTCATAACCTTAAAATCGAATGCTTTCTAACCAGTCACTGATCAGGGATCACTAATAAGGAGGATCATAAAAGTTGTTAGAAAATGCCAAGAAAATTACGGTTATAGGTGGGGGAATTTGGGGGCAAACTCTCGCTAATTTGGCTAGACGTAATCACTTAGCTGTTAGGGTTTGGTCTCGTCATACTGGGGAAGATTTAGGGGCTATTATAGCAGATACTAACGTAATTATTTCAGCAGTTTCGATTAAAGGAGTTGTTCCCACGATCGAACAATTACAGCAATTACAATTAAATTCTTCCACAATTATCGTCACTGCTACTAAGGGTTTAGACCCAATCACCACTCGTACACCTTTTCATCTGTGGAATCAAGCTTTTCCCGCTAATCCCCTTGTGGTTCTTTCCGGTCCCAATTTAGCTAAAGAAATTAATCAAGGTTTACCCGCTGCGACGGTGGTAGCAAGTTATCAGCAAAAAGCGGCAATATTGTTACAAAAATTATTATCTGGGGAATCTTTTCGGGTTTATCTGAATAGCGATCCCTTGGGGACTGAGTTAGGTGGCACTCTTAAAAATGTCATGGCGATCGCTTCTGGGGTTTGTGATGGTTTACAGTTAGGTACTAATGCTAAATCTGCCCTGTTAACTCGCGCTTTACCGGAAATAATTCGGGTGGGAACTTGTCTAGGAGGTTGTCAAGAAACTTTCTTCGGTTTATCGGGTTTAGGGGATTTATTAGCTACCTGTAATAGTCCTTTATCCCGCAATTATCAAGTGGGTTATCAATTAGCTTTAGGTTTATCTTTGCCGGAAGTTTTGGCGAAATTAGAGGGAACTGCCGAAGGAATAAATACCACAGAAGTTTTGATGAGAATTGCCCAAGAAAAAAATTTATATGTACCGATTACCTGTCAAGTTGATCGTCTTTTGCGCGGGGAAATTTCTCCCCAAGTTGCCGTTTATGAATTAATGCGTCGGGATCTAAAAGCAGAATTTGATTAAGAAACAAGAGATTTTTTAGTAAACAGTAAAAAGTAATCCGTGAGGGGTTAGCGAGTGGGGAAATGATGCCAAATCTGGTTATAATTCACATTTACCAGAAACGCTATATTCATTTCAATCATTCCGAAATAACTAAATAAACTTCTAATCCTCTTTGACCTTCTTTGTCAAATTTTAAGCCTATTTCAGAATCTTTTATCTCTCTGATTGGAATTCTTCGGCGAGGGGTATTTTTGCCATTTTTATTAATTTGAATACTTTCAATAATAGCATTTTGACATATTTTTTTATTTTCACTGACTAAAAAAACTTTTTTACCGACTTCTAGTCTTTTATTGGGTTCCTGTGGCTCATCTGATATTTTGATAGCACAGGCTTTTTTTTGTTGATACCAATTGACAATTTCACCGAGCTTTTGAAGCTTTCCTATCTTTTTCTTCCTATCAACAAAGCAATAAAGAACTAATTCACTCATAGCTTGACATATAGCTTCGACAAAATCACATAATTGTAGTAACTCATTGGCATTAAGAACGGTATCTATTTCTTTACCATGAGCAGAATTATTACGAAGTTCTATAAAATTCTTTAATTCATTTTCCACACTACCCCTACTATTATTGTCAATAAAATTCTTAACTTTTTTATGATTTTCTATCCATTGCCAAGAATCAGTTGCAGATATGCCAGCATCGACTAAAAGTCTGGTTAATTGATCTTTTCTCAGATTAGCTTCATGTAACAAAAAAGCAGCTGATGTGAGATTATATTTAGTTGTATTTTTGTATTCAGTATCAAATAAATTTTTGATAATGTCCCTCTCTGAAAGAGAATCGAAGCGATTTCTTTTATTTTCATTGCCCAGTAATGTAGCACAACCAGTCTGATGCTTAATTTCTTACAGATTCAGGTAAATCTTGATAGCAACTATATAATTGAGGCAGCAAAATAATCCAATCTCCCACTAGATTTTCGACAAAATTTTCGTAAAGAGCATATAACCTTGTGATAGATGAACAATGATCGTTAACTAGCCACTTGTCTCCTAAAGGAGCATTTGCTTGAAGATATTTTAAGTCTTCTGTGTTGAGTTGTGAAGGATTATCCGCAATAATTTCTCTAAGTTTTTCACTGATATTAATTATTGATCGAATGGTCTTTATCTCATCCTTTAGGTTATTTAAAAGTCCTTCAAACATTCTCAAATACTCTGCTTAAGAACTCGTTGAATCAGAGAATCAAAAATTTGAATACGAGCTTTAAAATCATCTTTGGTATCCCCTTCTCCGGTGAAAAGTCCTTTTTTTAATTTTTTATCTTGATGAGTAATTCCCTGGGAATCTTGAGTAAATAAGCTGATAGTTTCATCAATTATCGCTGATTTTCTAGTAATTAATTCTTGATAATCAGATAAATGGTTGCTGAAACTGATCATCACTGCATCATAGTAAACTTTATAAGCTTTCGATTTATGTGTTTTGGTTTTACTATCGAAAGGCTTAAATAACTGATCCTGATAAATGTTAGATACTAACTCTATAGTTTGGTTAAATACTTGCTCGAACTCTTGGATATTCTCGTCGGAAAAATTAAGACTTTTTTTCATCATATAATTATCCAGATAGTTAGATAAATTACCTGTATATTTGTCAATATCCCTCAGGGCAAAAAAACGGAGGATTAATTCTACATCTTCCATCTTTTTATAAAATCTATTTTCTTTAAGTTCTTCTTTATCATCAATAGGAATATCCCAAGCTTTAGCAAAAATAGTATTCTCAGAAAGCTTTAATAAAAGTTCATTGAATTTCCCAGAGTAAATACAGTTTCTTATTTCTTGGCGACTCAAAGATACACCTCCTGTATTGAGGCGTTCAAAAACCAGTTGTTTTAAAGATAAAGATTCCTCTGGGTCCGATAGAGACTCGGTAATAACAACTATAGTTGAAATGGCTCGTCGATTAATACCATCTTTGATTTTTGCAGGAAGACTTTCATAGGTTCTTCCTTCTAATTCAGGCCAGATATCTAACCCTGTTAATTTTAATTTGTTATTATAAAAATTCTCAATTGCTGTGATTCTTTGTTGACCATCCATTACTTCATAGGAGTTATAGGAAGTTTCATAGAGAATCAGAGGAGGTACGGGAATATTCATCAAAAAAGATTCAATTAGTCTCGATTGTTTTTGTGCGTCCCAGCGATCCCGTCTCTGATAGAAAGGACGCTTTTCCATATAGTTAGGTTTATTTAAAGACTCAGCAAAACTAGGCAACTTTTCTCGATTCATTTCTAATAATAATCTTCGTTCACCTTGTTCATATTTTTCATTAATTTCATTATCTGATAATTTTTTAACATCCTCTCCGGAACGTTTTTGCCAAGGATTTGTTTTAGTTCGTGAGATTGTCATAATTTCCCACCAGAGGGGTACAAATTGATATGACTGGACTTCCCTCATTCATTTTTAAGCATAGACTGAGGATATATACGAGAATTAAGAGTTATTGGTAATCTTCCCAGATAACTCTCAAAAGTTAATTCTCTTAAATTGACAACTGGTCACTGATAACTGGTCACTGATAACTGATTAGGATTTTTGGCTGAAATAGGCCTCTAGCGCCTCATTGATGATTTGATTCATCGGCCGTTTTTCCGTTTCCGAAGCTTCCTTGAGACGGACAAACATATCATCGGGGACGCTGACACGGTTTTGATTTTTACGCACGCGTTTGGGTTTTGATTCAGTGGTAGTAGTTTCGGTCATTTTAGGTGTGTAGGTGGCTGAAAATGCTTGTAAAGCAGGGAAATTGACTCGATGACAGAATTCTCCGAAGGTTTCGTTATTTTGTTGATCCTGTTGGAAGTAAACGAAAATCGGTTCTAAGACCTTTTCTAGATCATCGATCGCCATTTTATCCAAATAGGGACGCGCTAGTCGAGTTTGATCGGCTGTTCCCCCTAACCAGAGTTGGTAGGAATTGGGAGCGCTACCCACAAATCCTAATTCTGCCATATAGGGACGCGCGCAGCCATTGGGACATCCTGTCATGCGGATGACAAATTCCTCTTTGCTTAATCCTAAACGATTAAGCAGGGTGCGAATGCGTTCAATCACGCTGGGTAAAATTCTTTCTGACTCAGTAATCGCTAATCCACAGGTAGGCCAAGCGGGACAGGCCATGGCATAACGGGTTAAAGGGTCAATTTCGGCGGGATTGGTAATAATTCCGTGTTCTTTCAGGATCGCCTCGATCGCTTGCTGATCCTTGGGTTCGATGTCGTAGAGAATGATATTATGGTTAGCCGTCAAGCGCATGGGTAGCTGAAAACGCTCGATAATCACTTTTAAGGCGGTTTTTAGCTGAAAACTGCCTTCATTTTTGACCCGGCCATTCTCCACAGAAAGACCAAAAAATAATTTTCCGTCTCCCTGTTCATTCCATCCCAAAAAGTCTTGATATTTCCAATCGGGGAGGGGTTGGTAGGGGGCAATTTTTTGGCCGAAATAACCCTCAACAGTGCTGCGGAATTTTTCTACTCCCCATTCTTCGAGGATATATTTCATTCTGGCATGACGACGATCGCCGCGATCACCGTAATCTCTTTGGGTTGCCACGATCGCTTTTACCAGATCGTACACATTTTCTTTGTCCACATAACCGATCGGATCGGCCATTCTGGGGAAAGTTTCTTCCTTATTGTGAGTCCTTCCCAGTCCACCCCCCGCAAGGATGTTAAAACCTAGCAATTCCCCGTTTGCGTCGGTAATCACCACCAAACCGAGGTCATTGGTGTAGATATCGATGGAGTTGTCTCCCGGCACGGTGACACCGATCTTGAACTTACGGGGCATATAATGTTGACCGTAGATCGGTTCGATGGGATCGTTTTTGTTAATCCCATTTGTATCTTTTTGTCTCGATGCCTTGACTTCTGGTGCTTCTTCTGCACTGATCACTTTTTCGCCATCGAGCCAAATTTCGTAGTAAGCTCCAGTTTGGGGAGTGAGCAAATCGGCGATATTATTGGCATATTCCCAAGCATAGCCGTATTCGGGGCGATTTTTGTAGGGGGCTGGCGGTGCGGTGACATTGCGGTTAACATCACCACAGGCCGCTAAAGTGGATCCCATACTGCGGATAATTTCCCCGAGGGTGGCTTTGAGATTTTTCTTTAAAATGCCGTGCAATTGGAAGCCTTGGCGGGTTGTCACCCGTAAAGTGCCGTTACCGTAGCGATCGGACAAACTATCGAGGGTAAGATATAGTTGCGCGGGAATAAAACCCCCCGGACTGCGGGTACGCAACATCATTTGATAGTCTTTTTCTTGACCTTTGGCTCTATTGTCGCGATTATCCTGTTGATAGGAACCGTGAAACTTGAGGATCTGCACCGCCGCATCGGTAAAATGGGTTGTATCTTCGAGGAGTTCACTGGCCAAAGGTTCTCGTAGATAATTACTGCGTTCTTTGATACCTTCGACTTTAGAAACCTTGGCGGTAGGAGAAATAGGAGTTGTAACCATCGTCTAACAGCACGATAACCTGTGGATAGGTCTTAGGAATAGGAATTTAGACAAGCTCGATCGATCCTAAGAAGTTTTACTAAGATGATCTCTAGAGTTCGTTGCAGACTCTGAGGTTAACAGTAGCGATCGAGACATCAATTCTATCTTAGCTTCTTACCGTCCCCCGCGAACGCCATCTACCGATCGACTTTTTATGACCAATTCTCCCAACATTAAAACGGTTATTAGTCAAGAACCCTACATTATTCTTAATAATCAGGGAGAAATTCTCCCTTCTATTAATCTGAGTCGTCCTAATTATAAATTGGGACGGGATGCTCAACAGGTGGATTTAGTTGTTCCCCCACACTGGAAGGTGGTGAGTCGAGTCCAAGCTTGTTTTCGTCGTCAGGGAGATGATTACTATATCTACGATGGAGACGGGACTAATCCTAGTTCCAATCAACTTTTTATCAATAATCGCGTCATTACTCCCAAAGAGGGCTATCTTTTACGAAATGGAGATGAGATTAATATCGGTCAAGATGCCAAAAATTCGGTCAAGATCACCTATTATCATCCTAACCAACAGGTAAAAAGCCAATCTTTCGCTTTTAAATCGGTTTCCCTCGGCCATCGCAGTGTAGTTTTAGGACGAGATAATGCTGCGACTGTGGTTTTAGACGCACCGACAATTTCCCGACAACACGCGATTATCGACAGCGATAACCAAAATCGTTATATTCTCTACGACAAAAGCACCAATGGAGTCTTTATCGACGGAGAAAAAGTATCGGGTAGTGCCATTTTAACCAACGGTTGTACAGTGAGAATCGGCCCCTATAGTTTTCGGTTGCAGGGAGATGAATTAGTTTTATTAGATACGGGGGATAATATCCGTCTGGATGCCGAAAATATCGTCAGGATGGTGCGGGATAAAAAGAAACAACCTTTGATAATTCTCAATCATATCTCCTTACCGATCGAACCGAGTCAATTAGTGGCGATTGTCGGGGGAAGCGGTGCGGGAAAATCGACTTTCTTAAAGACTTTATTGGGAATTGAACCCACCACCTCGGGAACTGTTTATCTGAATGGGGAAGAGCTGCGCCAGAATTTTAATATCTATCGCACCCAAATCGGTTATGTTCCCCAATACGATATCGTTCACAGGGATTTAACTGTGGGAGAAGTGTTATATTATGCTTCTAAATTAAGGCTACCTCCGGATCTTAATTGCCAAGAAGTGATCGAGAAAACCCTAGAGCAGGTGGAATTGTTAGCAAGAAGAAATACTTTAGTCAGAGACTTAAGCGGTGGTCAGTTAAAAAGGGTGAGTATTGCGGTAGAATTATTAGCCAATCCCAAATTATTCTTTTTAGATGAACCCACCTCGGGATTAGACCCCGGTTTAGATAAAAAGATGATGGAATTGCTGGCAAAATTGGCCAAAGAAGGCAGAACAATTCTCCTAGTCACCCATGCTACTAATAATATCAATCTCTGCGATCGATTAGTTTTTCTTGGTCAAGGGGGCAATTTATGTTATTTTGGTTCTCCGGGGGAGGCCTTAAATTTTTTCTCTTTACCTCAGGGGGATTTTGCCGATATTTATATTCATCTGGAAACTAGCGAAAAAGTTGAGCAAGAATGCCAACGTTTCCAAAAATCCGACTACTACAAAAATAATATTGAAGCAAGAATCGGTAAAATATTTCAGCAAAATCATAGTAAACCGCAACAGGTTCAACAATCTTTTTGGTCGCAACTACAGGTTTTATGTCAACGCTATAGCCAGTTAATTATCCGTGATCAATTTAGTTTAATTTTATACCTATTAACCGCCCCGATCGGAATTTTCTTAATGGCTATGGTTTTAGGGGACGAAAATCCTTTATTTTTGGGGGATAATCCCAGTTTTGAGCAGGCTATCCAATCCGCACCTTTAGCCTTAAAAACTCTCTTTGTTTTTACCTGCGCGGAATTATGGGTAGGTTTTGCCTGTTCCCTACAGGAAATTGTCAAAGAATCGCCAATTTATCGGCGAGAAAGATTAGTTAATCTGGGATTATTACCCTATTTATTGTCAAAAAGTCTGGTTTTAGCAGCCTTAGCTTTTCTGCAAACAATTGTAATCACCTGCGTGATATTTTGGGGATTTACTGACCCGCAACCGGAATTAATGACCTGGTTAATTGGCTGTTTTATCACCACATTTTTAACTATATTTGCGGCGATTAATCTCGGTTTATTAATTTCTGCTGGTGTTAGTAATATCACCCAAGCAAATAGTGCCTTACCTTTAATTTTAATTCCTCAGATTATCTTTGCTGGGGTATTATTTAACTTAGAAGGTCTGGGAAAATATCTATCATGGTTGATGATTAGTCGCTGGTCGATTGGTGCCTACGGGGTATTAGTAGAGGTGGAAGCTATGATTGCAGAAGCGAAAGAACAAAATACTTTTAAGCTCCCTTTACCCTTTGAGGATACCAATCAAGTTTATCAATTATCTATCAATAATTTGTTATTGAATTGGGGAGTATTAATTCTTCATTCCCTTATTTATTTTATCCTTACCTATTGGTGGCAAAAAAGAAAAGATATTTTATGATCTAAATTATGAATGATGAATGATGAATGATGAATGATGAATGATGAATGATGAATGATGAATGATGAATTATGAATGATGAATGATGAATGATGAATGATGAATGATGAATTATGAATGATGAATTATGAATGATGAATGATAAATTATGAATTATGAATTATGAATTATGAATTATGAATGATAAATTATGAATTATGAATTATGAATTATGAATGATAAATTATGAATTATGAATTATGAATTATGAATGATAAATTATGAATTATGAATGATAACTGATAACTGATAACTGACTCCTAACCGTACTTAATTTAACTTCAGATCAAGAGCGATCGGACATTCCACTTTCGTTCCCCCTAAACCGCAGTAACCGCCGGGGTTTTTAGCTAAATACTGCTGATGATAACCTTCAGCATAATAAAATTCAGGTGCGTCGATAATTTCCGTGGTAATTTGACCGTAGCTCGCTTTATTGAGAGCGTCTTGATAGATCGATCGAGATTTTTCCGCTAATTGCTTTTGCTGGGGACTATAGGTATAGATACCCGATCGATACTGAGTTCCCGTATCATTACCCTGACGCATTCCTTGGGTGGGATTATGACTTTCCCAGAAAACCTTTAACAGTTGTTCGTAGGAAATCACACTGGGATCATAGACCACTAAGACCACTTCATTATGCCCAGTCATGCCGGTACACACTTCCTGATAGGTGGGATTAGGGGTGATACCAGCCGCATAACCCACGGACGTGGTGTAAACTCCTTCTAATTGCCAAAATTTGCGCTCTGCTCCCCAAAAACAGCCTAAACCAAACATTGCGCTTTCCATACCGCCTGGAAAGGGGGGCTGCAAAGGATGACCGTTAACGTAGTGGCTGCTAGGTACGGGCATTTTTTCCGATCGCCCGGGTAGTGCTTCCCTTACTGTGGGCAAAGTTAATTTTTTTCCGAATCCGAATAACACCATAATAAGAATTTGTCCAGAAAGTTTTACTTTACTTTACATTATCGCTCAATTTTAGGGATTTCAGCGATCGGTGATCAGAACTGAGGCTGCAGCTCAATTTTTGTCAATCTACTGAGTTGGGATTTTGAAAGGGAAACTCTCGGCTAAAACTGGGCGTTATTTCTGATTTTATCACTCAATCCCAACCCCGGAGCGCATTAGTTTTTCGGTGGGATGCTTACAGGCAGTTGTTCATACATTTGTACCAGTTGAGGCGTTGCTGAATCAAGGTATGAATGCCAACTTTGCATCAGATGCAAAAGTTAGTTTGGCTCTAGGTTTTAAAAATACCAGAAAAGAAGATTCATATCTCAAATCAGCAACGCCTAAATCCGACATTCCGCACATCTTCATATACTTTTATGTATTTTTATAGCAGTTTTCATCAGAATGAGGTGTAGGCAAGGGGCTTAAGCCCTTTGTTGGCAAAACTTGTCGATACCTCAGTAAAGTGAAAAGTGCTATACATTCCCCAAGATGTTTTGACAAAAAACCTTCATTGTAGAAACTACTATTGAGAACATTTTCAATAATTGATTTTTTCTGAGAAAAAAATTTACAATTCTTCACCTTGATAAAAATCCATCATTGTAGCTATAATCCTTACTGGTAAGGGGTGGTCAGAAATATATTAGTAAAAATTATCAATTGAATGTTAAGAAGTGCGGAAAGTGGGTATATAAAGGTTCTCACGCCTGTGTGGCACACTTAAACCTTTGCTAATTAAGCTTTTCAACATTAATAATGTACCTCGTGCGAACAGGAAACGCTATAGTCCGATATTTAAATCCGATGTTAAAAATTGTTTCCTCAAAAATTTACTTCCGCAAAGACCATCTACAATACCACATAACGATGACTTTAATGTATCTGGGCTATCGCTAGTGCCAGTCTCATAAGTCTTGATCGATTAAATGTAAATGCAAACAAGTAGTTGATGGAAAGGATGTTATGACTAATCTTCTTCAGGCCACTCTCAACAAGACCTATAACCAACTGAAAAACTTTGCTGGTTTAAATGACTTCTGGAATTTGTTTGAAATAGCATTTGGTACACAATATGACCATACAGTAGCCACAAATCTCCGTTCTCAATGGCTTGTAGGTGATTTTAGTTCATTTCCACAAATTGAAATCCTTGATAGTAGCATTCTTGGTAATGCTAGTGGTGCTTATGGGACTAGCACGAATAAGATTTATCTCGCTGCTAATTTTCTTGATACAGCTACGGAGACAGACATTATTGCGGTTTTGTTAGAAGAATACGGGCATTTTATTGATGCTCATATCAATCAGACGGATAGCGCTGGTGATGAGGGAGACATTTTTTCTAGGTTGGTGCGTGGTAATATTCTCAGTGCTGTGACATTACACACTTTGAAAAATGAGAATGACTGGGCAACAATTACTGTAGGTGGCCAGAGTATTCAGATAGAGCAAGCGCTTACACCAGCCGACTTAGTATCGGCGTCGACTTTCTTAATCAATCAAGATGTTAAGGATAATTTTTGGTATGAAAATGTCCAAACAATGCCTTCGGCGATTGGTAGTCCTGTTGCATTCAGGGCGCGGTTTAAAAACATTTTGTTACCTTCTGGCAGTACTCCTGCCATTATTCCTAATATCCCTTATGCTCCCATACCTACAGGTGCGCTAAATGGTCCAGCCGCACCCAATACAACATTGATTGATCCGCTAGATTCCACGGAGAAGGGACTACTTATCCATACCTCTGTAAATGGGACAGGTTCAAGTCTATTTTTTACAAATTTATGGGAACCCACGGATAACGCTAATTTATTCCTTGCTAATTCATTCGCAACCAACCTAGGAAATGCGACAAATACCCTAACAAGAGAACTACTTGCTGAGGATACATTCAACGGATCAACTGTAAATTTAGGTTATTTATCCCGTTCTCAAGGTAGCTATATTAAAGCAACTTTAGTTTGGACAGGAGTTCCTGGCGGCGGTCTTAGCACGGATGCTAACTTAAATTTGACGTTAGAGGGGAATAATAGTGGTTTAATTTACACTCCTAGTTTTTTACCGCTCAATACTGCTAGTTTTTTACCTTCTGGTATGGGGTTTAATGGAACAGATAATGTTGCTGGCGGTACTATTAACGCGGTTGATTACATCGAACAAATTTATATTCCAGCAGCTAGTTTAAATCCGTTGGACAGTGCTTACAAGGTTAAGGTTGATGGGACGCTAGGTTCTGTATCCCCTATTACAGGTCAAGATTTTTCCATCTTTTTCAGTGTTGCGGGTGTTGTCGGTAACGGTCATGGTTGGGGTGATGTACATCTGTCAACTTTTGATGGTAAACCCTATGAATTTCAAACAACTGGGGAGTTTATTCTTGTGAAATCCCTGATAGATGATTTTCAAGTGCAAACTCGCCAAGAAGCTTCACCTTATTGGATTGGTGCTTCAGTCAATACTGCTTTTGCTATAAATCTTGGTGGTTACAATATTAACTATGATATAGATTTAGCACAGGATCAAAGACTATCTATTGATGGACAAAGTTACAATTTATTGAGTGGTCAAACCCTTGATTTGGGTATCGGTCAGATAACACGTTCTGGCTCTCAATATACCTTTACTTATGCTGGTCTAGATGGTATTATTAATACCAATGACGATGATCTAGTAACAGCTTTTGTCTATGAGGATACGATTAATACTAGTCGATATTATAGCACTTCTTGGAGCTATGAGGTACAATGAAAAGCAAATAGACAAATAATAGAACTCGCCAGCTTCCTATGAGACCCTATTCCGTAGATTTTCGCCAAAAAATTATCGATGTCTGGAAGAAAGAAAAAATTTCTATTCGAGGACTAGCCCAGAGATTTGACGTGGCTAAAAGCTTTATTCAGAAGTTATTGAAGCAACATAAAGAAACAGGAGATATCCGTCCTCGTCC
>NZ_BDSM01000076.1:0-965 GCF_003112475.1 Microcystis sp. 0824
CCGCGAATTTTTACTTGATTGTCAATGCGTCCTAAATATTCGATTTTACCATCGGGTAAATAACGGGCTAAGTCTCCCGTTTTATATAATTTTGACGGCTCATTGCCCCCCTTATTAAGGGGGGTTGGGGGGATCACTTCATCCTTCTCAAAAGGATTAGGAATAAATTTTTCTTGGGTTAATTCGGGACGATTGAGATAACCTTTGGCTAATCCCATACCACCAATATGTAATTCTCCCGGAACACCAATCGGGACAGGTTGGAGATTTTTATCCAGCAAATAGATTTGGGTATTGGCAATCGCTTTACCAATGGGAATAGTTGTGGCTGTAGAAGCTACGTTTTCCACTAAATACCAGGAAGAAAACGTTGTATTTTCCGTTGGACCATAGACATGAAGCAACCGTTGTGGCGCACCTTTTTCTAGTACCTCTTGTACCCATTTTGGTTCAACTGCTTCACCCCCAAATAGTAAGCAGCGTAAGCTACTAAAAGCTTGCGGAACTAAATTGGCTAACTGATTAAAAAGTGCTGTGGTTAAAAATAAGACACTAATCCGATTTTCCTTTAAGCTTAGTGCCAATTCTTGGGGTGAGAGCAAAACTGATTTAGCGATAATAATAATCTTAGCACCGTTAAGTAAAGCCCCCCAAATTTCAAAAGTAGCGGCATCAAAAGCAATATTAGACGCTTGCACAACCCGGTCATCAGGAGTAAACTGGATGTAATTAGTATTTAATACCAGTCGATTAACTGCTTGATGAGTGACGATAACACCCTTGGGTATTCCTGTAGAACCAGAAGTATAAATAACGTAGGCTAAATTATCCGCAGAAACTGTGCTGTTCAGATTCTCCAGACTTGCCTGATTAATTTGTTGCCAATCTTTGTCTAAACAGATAACAATAGTCTGATGATTTGGCAAGGAATTCTGTAAAGATTCGCAGGTTAATATTATTTTAAC
>NZ_BDSM01000077.1:0-493 GCF_003112475.1 Microcystis sp. 0824
AGTTAAAACGTTTCTACCTTTTTCCTTGTCTTTGTATCTTGGCAACTTAGGCTCTCCTGTAAATTTATCTGGCGATTTTTTGTATTGTTCTTTCGCTTTTTGGTAGGATTTAAAGGTTTTTTCTACTTGCTTTAATACTAACTGACTTACTTTGGCGGGTAAGGCTTGATAATCTGGACTCATTTTTAAGGCATGATGTAACTCAGTCATTGTTAAAAATGGTTGATGTGAAAATAAAACTTGACTGTTTAAATAAACAGCACAATTATACAGATTCTTCGATAAAAATCCTAATTTATCAATGACTGAATAATTTTTGTGATTAAATTTAATTAGATGTTTTTGAACTAATTTCATCATTCTCCTCAAGGCATTTAATTAAACATTCTGTCTTTCTATTTCGTCGTCTTAATGAGTATAATCGAGCGCAAAATGAGGTAATTATGCTCACGAAGTCTTGCCTTAAATCGTCTTTTCTTTCTTCTGCTAGATT
>NZ_BDSM01000078.1:0-470 GCF_003112475.1 Microcystis sp. 0824
AAAGAAAAAACAGACAATTATTGCTGACCAATAAAACAATAATTTATCTTTAAAAACTGACTATGCTTGCAATACAGCAATTTATTGTTTAAAATATAGACAGCCAAGACCAGCAATTTTAGACACAAGCTATACTTATGCCATCAAATCCACAATTAAAGTTAATGACCGAGCTACTTCACCTAGAAGGAGTTGTCGTTACCAATTATCAAATTATTACCGATATAGGAATTGTTTTACATTTAGAAAATATGTCAAGAGAAAGCCAGTGCATTCATTGTGGAAGTAAAACGGAAAAAGTTCATCAAAACAATGAATTAACAATCCGAGATTTACCCTTTGGAGAACAGGCATTATATCTGAGAATCAATCGTCGTCAGATGAGATGCGAGAAATGTGGGAAAAAATTCACAGAAGAACTAAATTATTTGCCGAAGAAAAGAACCTACACAGACAGATTTAGAAAAAAA